>JBIOKC010000202.1:0-3621 GCA_044451425.1 Thermodesulfobacteriota bacterium | reverse complement strand
GCCTGCGTCGGATGGGGCGAGAAACGGTGTCTATAACGAGGGGCAGGCAGGGAGCACGGCGCCGATACGCTCGACGTTACGCCCGCGAGATGATTGAACTCATGAGAGCGGGCGGCGCCGTGAGAGGATTCTTATTACCGCTATTGCAATTGTATTTTGTCTATGGAAATCTATTTGCCATGTGGCTAGAACAGTTTCCTAATACCGCTATTGTTAACTATACTTACCAATTTATAATAAAATGAATCCTCATGAAACTAAACTATTCCCATCCTGACCTTCCCCCCGACTCTAGGTAAGTAAGTGAGAGTGATCGTGTATTCACGATAAAGACCTTCGGGAATGACAAGAATATTATTGTTCACCATCACCACGCCCCTCTCCCATCTCCCTCGATGGGAGAGGGAGATGGTAATTAAAGGACTGACATCAATCCACACTTACCTATTCGGGCTTTAACAGCAATAGTCCGGTAGTTAATTAACCTCGTTGCATTTGCTGTCATTGCGTCCGGTTTTCCACTTGCTCAGAATTGTTTTTACAACAGGAGGGAATTAGAGGTAAAAGCAGGATAGACCAAAGGTCAACGTACCTCGGTCTGGCGTTACCTCGATAGGTCGTTGTGACGCCGGTTCATAACCGGTATAGTAGCAGGGAGGTCAGAAAAAAAGTTTTGACAACGGGAAGTAATGACGGAATATTAGTATTGTGCACATGGCTTGGACTGAGTATATCGCTCTCGGGTTTCCGCTCATAACGTCTATCGTAATTACCGTATTTTTCCCCATAAGTCTCAAGGACTACTTCGTTGAGGGGGAGATAAAACAGCTCGGGCACGGGCTCACCCCATATAAGTTCAAGCCCCGTCACTACCTCTATATTTTCGCGGCATACATTACGGCGGCAGCGCTCCTGGGGCTGGCGCAGGGTTATCTGCTGTGGGACATAGCGAGGACTCCGGGGATGAGGTTCGTCCTAAGGTTCACGGACTATTTCATGTATCCGTTCTTCCCGTCGGGCGTGATGGCGGTGTTCCTGATGCTGTTTCTCTTCTCCACTCTATACGTCAGGCGGGGGGAGGACGACGTTAGGAAATTTCTCTTGAGGGCCTACGACGGCTGGCCGCTATACAAGGACATACCGCGGTTCAGGCCGGTAGTGCTCGCGGCAGGAATTTTGTGCACGACGGCGAATGTATGGATTTATAATGTTTACATAGGGATTACGGATAATGGATTTGTATATAGCACCCCGTGGGAGCTAAAATCCGAGGCACTGCCTTTCAACGACGTCGCGTTTTATGAAATACGCGAGATAGGGCAGGGTGAGAAAGACGAAATGTACACGCTCAAGATTTTCAGGAATGATTTGAATGGTGTGATGACGAAGGATTTTATGATGCAGAGCAAGAAGATGCTCCGGATTATCGATAAAATTATAGAGACAGCCGGGATGGTATCCGGGAGGTACACGGACGTGGTCGTTATTAGGGAAGGGGTGGATAATTCGAAGTTCGTATGGGGGACACTTGCCGATCAATTAATAAGGCGTCAGGAGAATTGAACCATGAGAAAATTCGTAGGGGCTCTTGTATTGCTGCTTGCCGTGGGGCTGGGGACTTTCGCGGATGAGGGATATGAGAGGTACGTAAATGTGGGATTCGGGTACACAGTGAGATACCCGAAGGACGTGTTCAGGATCGATAAGGAGCTCAACGACAGGTCGGGGATCACGCTAGTGTCAAAGGGCGGGGACGCGGACGTGAGCGTAAAGGCGCAGAAAAACACGGACAACAAGACGCTCAAGTATGAATACGAAAATTTGCAAAGCCCGGACGACAAGTTCAAGGTGATATACGAGGGGAAGCAGTGGTTCGAGATTTCGGGGGTAAGGAACGGGGAGGTGTATTACATAAAGAAGATGTTGAAGAATAACGTCTATTACACGCTAGAGGTCGAGTACCCGGAGGCGAAGAAGGACACCTACGGGCCGGTAGTGAATATTATCTCGGAGTCGTTTGCGGTGAACGGGAAGTGAGAGGGGGTGAAGTACACTTCCATGCTGATGTTACCTCTCTCATGGGAAAGGAAATGAGGGAATTAAAAGATGAATGATTGGATTATTGCATAGTTCACAATGATGCCTTTCGATCTGCGACAGGCTCAAGGTGAACGGTGTTTACGCATTATATAAATGAAAATTAACCCCCTCACTCTAATTTGGATCAGGTTACAATGATACAAAGATCTATTGCCATTTGTGTTGCTATGGTAAAGGCGTCCTATTTCTCCTATTCGTCGAAATAGTCCTCTTCCACGCCGGGGAGAGGGAAATATTAAAAAAGATGAGATTGCCGCGCTGCGCTCGCAATGACAAATAAGAAGCAAAAATCAACCGACTGGCACAGAATTGGCTGAAAATATCTTATTAAGGCTAAAATCTTTTAATACCACCCGCAGCCCCAAAAGATTTTCACGACTGAATAATCCATTTTCTTAACGCCAATTCTGTGCATGTTGGGAAAGGACTTCTTTGATTGATCGGAGCATTAAGGTACACTCCCATCCTGCCGTAATTTGAATTAAGCAAGAGTGCGCCGGCAGTTTCGGGCCTAACTGCATTTGTTGTTAGTGCGTCCTACTTCTAACTCGCTCGAAGCAGATCCTCTTCAAGTGAGAAGAAAAGCAACATCAGACTAGTATGACGAAATATAACGATGGAATTATAAATATTCTGCAACTCTTGCCCGGGGAGGTGTGGGAGAGGGTGAACGGGGGGCGGGTAGAGGAGATTCTCTCCGGGCTTACGGAGAAGGAGAGGGCCGCTCTAGAGCTGCGTTACGGGCTCGCCGACGTGAATGTGCATACATACGAGAAGCTGTGGGAAGCGTTGGGTATGACATCGATGGGGGCGAAGAAACTTTTTCAGAGGGCGCTAAAAAAGGTTATTGACAGCGAATCAGAATTTGTATAGTTTATATATTAACGGGCGAACAACGCCTTATTAAAACATAAAGGAAACGGAGACTGAGAACATCTTCTCCGTTTTTTTTGTACTCCTTGTGTTTCCTTCCTATTATTAATCTAAATTATTCCAATGGATCAAGGCTGAGATTATTCCGAGACTATAGGATTAGTCCTTAATCCTACAGGAAACGCGGTGGGATGCCTCTGCCGGGGATTAAAAGTTGACGGAATGTCATCCCCCCCCTCATCCCGATCTTCCCCCACGCTGTGGGGAAGGAACTTTCAAGGAGTAGTGAATGCTGATTTGTGAAATTGACCGTGTGCGACGGGCAGAGTCCTATGCACCTGGATCTGACCCTAACTCCTGGGGTATAAAAGAGGAAAGTGAGTCCGGTGAGGGTCCGACTCGCCTGGGCGATAAAGAAAAACTCTTCACAGAGTTGCAGTTCAACAAGATCGTATAGGTGAGACTCGAAAGGGAGCGCGTCAAGATGGATAAGGAAGTCGAAAGCAGACTCAGGAAGTTCGGAATAGAGAGCGCAGAGGATACGGTCGCTTCGAAAGACTGGTGGCGGGAGAGGGAAGAGTTACTGGAAAGAGCCGCGAGCGAAAGAGAGCGGCTTCAAAACGAAATAACCGAACGCGAGAGCCGATT
>JBIOKC010000201.1:0-3631 GCA_044451425.1 Thermodesulfobacteriota bacterium | reverse complement strand
GCCTATTATACTCGCAAACTCAACCGGCGTTTGGCTCTCAATATCCATAGATTCCGGTATCTTGGCCAGCGGCTGTTCGACTCCCGGTATGATCTCAATATACTTATCACCGAGAAGCCCTTCTGTCCTTATCGTGGCCTTCGCATCGGGATTAATTCTACTCATCCCGTCTTTTGTGATCTTCATCGTTACAATGATTAACTTTTCGCCGGCCGGTTCCTTAGCAAACTCTATATCGGTGACAGCGCCAATTCTTACGCCCGAGAGCCTGACGGCAGCCCCCTTTATCAGACCCGCGGTGTTGCTAAAATATGTGGTAAGTGTGCAGCTCTTCTCAAAAAAACCCCGCTCCCCGGACAGTAAAAATATAATTACAATCAATACGCTGAGAGTTATTAAGACGAACATGCCTACTCTAAAATTAAGTACTCTCTGATTCCTCATAGAACAGATCTCCTGAGAATTTAATTGATGCAATAAAACCTGGCGATAAAATTGAATAAATATTAAACCCAATTAGCTTATTCGGTAAGATTATACGTAATATCGATAAAATTCTCAAAAAAAGGGCCATGGATGAGGAGGGTGACCGAATCGAATGTATCCGTTGAATACCGCTCTATTGGAATTTCTAGGCATTCCGCTAAAATATTACTTTCACCTGAGCTCGGGTTAAAAATTACTTTCCAAATATCACCGATGACTTTAGGGAACTGACTGTCCGATAATTTATCTCTGAAGGAGTGTGAAATGAATAAAATACACAGTGCCATAATCAGCGTTTCCGACAAAGAAGGAATTAGCAACTTTGCAAAAGGTCTCAGGGAATTCGATATAGAGATACTGTCTACGGGCGGCACCGCTAAACGTCTCAGGGATGGAGGTGTAGTCGTAACGGAGATATCCGAGTTTACGGGTTCTCCAGAAATCCTGGACGGGAGGGTAAAAACGCTCCATCCGAAGCTTTATGGGGGAATTCTGGCGATGAGAGATAATGAGTCTCATCTTAAACAGATAGAGGAGAACGGAATCGAGCCGATTGACCTCATAGTAGTAAACCTGTACCCGTTTGAAGAGGTAATTAAAAAAGAGAAAGTCGACCTGAGCGAGGCGATTGAAAATATAGATATCGGCGGACCTACCCTCCTGAGAGCCGCGGCAAAGAACTACAAATTCGTCACCATAGTAACCGATCCAGAAGACTACAAGGACCTTTTAAAAGAATTAAAGAAAAATAAAGGGGCCGTTTCACCCGAAACGAATTTCAAGCTCGCCGCTAAGGCGTTTTCTTATGTGGCACGATATGATGCCGCAATCTCGAACTACCTCGGAGCTCTAGAAAAGGACGGGGAGAAAATTAAATTCCCTGCGGCAATCACCATTCACCTCGAAAAGAAGATGAAACTTCGGTACGGGGAAAATCCTCATCAGGAAGGGGCCTTCTATGTTTTTCATGAAATTATCGAGCCCTGTATTTCAAATTCCATTCAGCTCCAAGGAAAGGAGCTTTCCCTGAACAATATATACGACACGGATGCCGCGCTCGAAGTTGTAAAAGATTTTTCAGAGACAGCCTGCGTTGTAGTGAAGCATAACAACCCCTGCGGAGTTGCGATCGACGAGAGTGTAGAGGGGGCTTTTCTCAAGGCCAAAGCCTGCGATCCGGTGAGCGCGTTTGGCGGTATTGTTGCTTTCAATAATGAAGTTGATGAGGTTACAGCTTCCGAGCTCGCCAATATGTTCTTAGAGGTAGTTATTGCACCTGGATATACCGAAAAAGCACTCGAAGTCCTATCGAGCAAGGGGAATTTACGCGTTATGAAAACCCCTGCGCTTAATAACAGCGCTAAACCCGGCCTCGATTTTAAAAAGGTGGTCGGAGGCGCTCTTATTCAGGACAGAGACACGGGCGTAAACGATGACTTCAAAGACATGAAGATTGAAACAAAACGTCAGCCTACGGATGAAGAACTCGAGGATCTGAAATTCGCGTGGAAGGTTTGCAAGCACGTAAAATCCAACGCCATAGTCTTCGCAAGAGGAGGACAAACAGTTGGTATCGGAGCCGGGCAGATGAGCAGAGTGGATTCTGTTAAAATTGCGACGTTTAAAGCGATGCTGCCTACAAATGGCGCTGTTATGGCCTCGGACGCATTTTTCCCGTTCAGAGACGGAATTGACGAAGCGGCAAAAGCTGGAATCACAGCCATAGTACAGCCCGGGGGCTCGATACGGGATAAGGACATTATTGCAGCCGCTGACGAACACGGCATGGCTATGGTATTCACAGGTGTACGGCATTTCAAACATTGATATAGAGACTGCCGTTTTATTCAATCCCATGGAGCATGTATTGATTCAGCTCAGAGAGGGTACAGATTATGTCAATTCTTTCCCTGAGATATATACAATCTCATGAGCACAATATACAGGAAATCTGTTCTACATCCGAATTACTCAAGCACTCCTACATAGTTTTGACGGCAAACCCTATCGGCTCTATAATAGATACGAGATGAAACTAACCGTATTCTATGATTATATCTGCCCATTCTGTTATATGACCTCAAAAAATATCGATGCCCTTTCCAATGAATATGATCTGGAAATTGATTGGAAGGGTATAGAGATTCACCCGGAATATCCGACTGGAGGCGTTGAAAGCTCCAAATCGCTCAGGTCATTGAAAGCCGCAGAAACAATTAAACAAACTGCGGGAGAAACCGGGATGCGAATAACACTTCCTGGTTTCAGAACGAATTCGAGGCTAAGTCTCGAGGCTTCGGAGTTTGCGAAAAAACGAAACCTGTTCGGAGCCATGCACAGAGCGCTTTACGATGCCTATTTCCTTGAGAAAAAGAATATCGGTGATGTAAATATCATTCTAGAATTAGGTGAAACTGCCGGTATTGACAGGGCTCTACTCGAAGAATGCCTACACGAGAGATCTATGTCCGGACAAATAGAGGAGAATAAAAAAATAGCTGCCGAATACGGGGTCTTAGGTGTTCCCACGCTTCTTTTAAGCAATTTCCCGGTTCACGGAAATCAGTCGCTTGATACCCTGAGGCATATGGTCAAAAGGGCCGTAGAGAGGTCTTGATTATTTTACCCCTCCGCGCTTACCCCCTTTCCATCTCCGACACACACACATTACAGTCAAAAAAAAACCCTTCCCCCACTAATATGAGGGAAGGGCTATTTTTTATAAAACTTTAAGGAGAGAGGCCCTACCCTAATGCCTCTCTCCCCGATGCATTAATTTCTATTTAAAAAACTGATCGATGAAGATGATCAATCTGCCCTGAACCGTCCACGGTGTAGAATTATACTTCTGACCACCGGCGAGCGTGATATTGTTTTGAATCAACGTCTGAGCAGCCTGCTGCGTTAGCAACTGATCCAAGCCGTTACCCGGGAAAACTACGCCACCGATAAGGTCCAGATTTACACCCGGATACATATGCCAGGTAAGCGTGCCCTCAACTTCCGTACCCAAATAGCTACTTAAATTAGTAAACACCTGGGTACCACCTACCGCACTAACATTATTCGTTTTTTCGTTCCAAGCTCCAAGCACCTGACCCGTAAAGGATACTTCGTCGATCAGCTTAACTGTACCCCAAGCCCT
>JBIOKC010000200.1:0-3743 GCA_044451425.1 Thermodesulfobacteriota bacterium | reverse complement strand
GTCTTCTCATCCTCGTTTACCACATTGTACTGACTTGCACTGCTCCTGAAGCTTACGAGCGGAATGAGCGCCCTTATGTCGATTATGGTGCGTATCTCGTCCCTGAGAGGGCTTTCCGGGAAGTCCTGCCAGAATCTGGGACGATCGTTGTTCCCATAGAATTGCGACGAAAGGTCCATTTCAGCGCCGGAATTCCGAAGTACATAATGCTCTCCTTCCCTGGATAGTAAAAGACCATTCCTGTACAGCCTGTGATCGAAGGTGTCGAAAAAAATCTGCTTTATCTCGTGAGAACTATACGAGCCGAGGGGAAAATCGTTTTTGATTCGCGCAATTATATTATCGCGGTCCTCAGGACCGCCCAGAATGAAGTATTCGATCCTGCCGCGGCTTGCCTCTATTGGTGGATTCATATTGAAATCAACATATTACAACCGGATATATACATTATACCATTCTCGAAACCTCGGCTCATCCATCTCACAATCTTTCGATCCGCCAACGCTTGCGGGAGATATATGCCATGCTCACGACTCCGGGATGATGGGGATTCTCATCTCATAAAATTATGTGCTATTCACCACGGCCGTAATACAATTTAACGGCGTCTTTGTTTTTTCACTATCGATAGTATATTCTTTAAGAGCATAAATCTTATGACTGAAAGGGCGGATCCGATAAAAACAACCCTACCGAATTCGAATCTGTTTACGTTCCCTCCGTACATTTCTTTAGTTCACCCCTTTATCTGTAACTTCACTTACTTAACCCATATGAGGCCATAAGGTCCAGTTAAATGTTTATGTGGATTCGAATGGCCTGATCGTTTTTTATATCTGTTCGACTTGACCTTTACGCAGAAAGGTCTTTCGGGGGGAGTCTCGTTCGACCTGTCCGATGTCTCAACTGCTCTTTAATAAACCAAAAAAGTTAAGATTAGGTGAAATTTGTGGAAGCTCAAAATCGGAATTATCGACATTATTACGAAATCGCCCAACAACTCCTTATGGGCTCGTTTCATGCATGCGAACCTTGCGGGCATAAAGCCTCAAGTCGTCGCATGCTGGTGTGTAGAACTCGGGCATGAGGTGACGCTATTTTTATACACCGGAGTCGAGGACCTGTACAATGATGTCCCGAAGGACATCGACATTGTTTTTATAAGCGCGTTCACGCATTCCGCGATCCAAGCGTACGCGCTCGGCAACATGTACAGGTCGGAAGGTGTCATCACGGTGCTGGGAGGGTCGCACGCCCGCTGCTATCCGGAGGACGCGCAGAAGTATTTCGACTACGTACTTGGCCTCACGGACAAGGAGATTTGCAGGGACGTGCTGGAGGACTTATCACGACACGAGGAGCAGGGCGTGTATATGTCCGCGTCCAAACAGCGGGCTACGCTCCCGGGCGTGTAGGAAAGATGGAAATTCGTCTCCCAGGCACTCGACAGGGCCACGTGGATAAAGGTAGTCCCGATGATCGGAAGCGTGGGCTGCCCCTATACGTGCAGCTTCTGTATCGACGCCGACCAGCCGTACCAGACTCTCGGGTTTGACGTAATAAGGGACGATTTCAGGTTCCTCCTGACAAAGTTCAAACGTTCCCTTGTCAGCTGGCACGACCCCAACTTCGGAGAAAGGTTCGATGATTACATGGATACGCTCGAAGACGCTGTCCCGCCCGGCAGCGTAGATTTTATCGCGGAGAGCAGCCTGTCGCTGCTGTCGGAGCCGCACCTGAAAAGGCTCAGGCAGAACGGGTTTAAAGCCGTGCTCCCGGGGATAGAGTCCTGGAACGGCATGGGCAATAAATCTAAGACTGGACGCAAGCAGGGACTCGACAAGCTCCAAGCTGTTTCCGAGCATATCAATATGGTTTTACGTTACGTGCCTTACATCCAGACGAACTTCGTTCTCGGTCTCGTTTGCGACGAGGGGCATAAGTCATTCGAGCTAACAAAGAAGTTCGTGGATTTGTCCCCCGCGGCTTTCCCGGCGTTCCCTCTCCTTACCTCATTCGGGAAGGCGGCGCCAATAAATCTCGAATACCAGGGCCAGGAATGTGTCCTGCCTTTCCCCTTTCATTTTCTGAACAATAATTACACCATGAACGTAAAACCGAAAACAAGCACTTGGCCCGAATTTTATGACCGCGTTATAGACCTTGTCGAGCATTCTTTCTCCTGGTCATCCATCATCAACCGGTTCCTGACGACAAATTCGAGGATCCCAAGATGGATGAATCTCATGCGTGCGGTATCGACGGAAGGTTTCGGGAGGATGCGGTTCTACAAAAAGATAAGACGGCTGCTGGATGAAGATAAGGCATTCAGAAACTATTTCGAAGGGGAACCGAGCGTCCTTACCCGAAATTTACCTGAATATAGTCAAGAAGGACCTCGGCAAGCTCTGGGAATGGCTCCAGCAGGGAGCTTTATATCACGACCAGAACGCCTATTATAATCAGGAGCGTGGAAAGAAGAATAACGAGCCGGATGTGGTACGGCCGATAGAAATCAAGGACGGCCTTGCGGAAGTGCAGATAATGACCGGGCAGGTGCACTGTTTGGAATTAAAAATTAGATACATAGTAATCGAGAGAATCTTCGATGTACGAAAAAGCGATAATAAAAGTTTCAAGGTCCATATTTCCTGTATTTTATAAACTGCGCGTGAACGGGATTACTACGGTCGTCATCTCCGGCACCGCTTTTTTTATCAACGACTTAGGACATTTTATAACCGCAACACACGTAACTGCCGACATACCTTCCGGAGCGAAGTTGTTATATGCGGGAAACCTTCCTCACTCTTCCCTTGACCACCCCGTCGAAATAGAGGAGGTCTAAAAGAACGATTTAAAATATATACATAGGCAAAGTACCGAAATTCCACCTGCCGGGGCTAAGATTCACTGAAAAGGAATCAACTCCCGGAAAATCCGTATGTCTCAGCGGTTATCCGCTTGCCGAGCTTCTTATAAACCCTGACGAGTCCGTAAATTTAAGTAACGTCAGGCAATACTGGAGGCCTACGATAATCATCGACAGCATCGAAGCCGCTATCAATCACGGGACGCAAACTGGTTTCATCACGGAGCATTCTTCCCTGAACGGTATGAGAGGAGGACCGGTCTTCGATAGTGACGGGGACATATGCGGTATAGATATCACGACTTTTCTCCGTGAAATACCAGAGCCCAAGGGAGGAAAAACCTTCATAAAAAACGGCGTGATCATAGGCGCTATAAACATGAGGGATCTGATACCGGACAAAATACCGCTAGCCTGATAAGGGAATCCGGTCGGAGATCATATCAATCATCCATTTTTTGCATTACACCCTTAAGACCTTCGCCCCTTTAATCGTGTCTTCTTTCAATTCGACAAGCGCACGATTCGCGTCTTCAAGCGGGTACTCCTCGACTTGAGGTTTGAGTCCGGCATGAGCGGCGAGATCTAGAAACTCCCTGACATCCCTCCTGCTCACGTTTGCGACCGACTTTATTTCCTTCTCCATCCAGAGATGAGACGGATAATCGAGCTTTAGCAGATAATCTTTATCGACGTCCTCTTTCCTTATCGCATTTATAACCAGTCTCCCTTCTGGGTTCAGGTTCTTGAGAGCCTCCACAACTGGCTTCCAGACAGGCGTAGTATCTATAATGCCGTCGAGCTTTTCCGGAGGAACGTCTTCGGTATCGCCCGCCCATACCGCGCCTAGGGTCATAGCGAACTCCCTCTC
>JBIOKC010000199.1:0-3754 GCA_044451425.1 Thermodesulfobacteriota bacterium | reverse complement strand
CTGTGTATCGGCCCGCCCGCCTGAGTCCATACCCAGACGCCCTCTATATTCGGGTTGCGTTCCATAAATCCCAAAAGCGCTTGCCGGTAATCGGGCGCCACGTAATTCGGTATCACGTTGAAAGCCTCGAACTCCCTCCTCGCCTGAAGCTCCACGATGCGCTTCTGATGCCCCGTGTAGAGGGTGGGGTTATAGGGGACGCTGTTCCAGAAATCACCCTTAGTGAGCTTAGTCGAAACTATAAGTTTGTCCGAGTAGATGTCGCCGAGTATCCGGTCGTACACCTTGGGATCGGTGTGCATATTGCCAATCTCCCCTACCCCGACGGACCATGTGCGGAATATTACGTACTTATCGTGCTCTTCGGCAGTAGCGAGCAGGGTCTTCAGCATCTCCTTCACCGAGGACACGCTCCTGACCATGAGCTCGCTCGTATAATCCCATCCCTTCCGGTTATAGAGCGGGCCCGCCTCCCCTATCCTTATCATCAGCCCGTCGACGCCCGGCATCTTTTCAAAGAGCTCGTCGAGCCCTTTCGCGTACACCTGCCAGAATTGAGGCGTCTTGACGTTCATTCCCCCTAGCTTGCCGTTCATGTACTGTTTCAGCTGCGGGGTGAGCGCCACCATGTCCGTGCTCAGTATTACACGGAGCCCCTTCCGGTGAGCGTAGTCGAAGAACCGCGTGTAGAATTTCCGGAGTGCCTCGTGCCTCTTCCTGTAAACGCTGCCCGCAGGGTATACGTCATAGCCGTTACCGATTTTATCGAAATCCACGAACTCGAGAAACGCCTGGAACTCCATGGCATTGAAGCCGAGCTCGGCCATCCTGTCCGCGTATTCGCGGAACTGCGAGAAGACGCGCTCGGACTTCGCCTTGTCCACGAAGGGCGCGTCCTCCAAGAACACGCTCTCGAACCGTCTGGTATTATGGGAATAATCCTTGCCCCAGGCCGAAGCGTCGGCGTCTATGCCTACGCCGCCCAGGTCCACCATCCTGAACGGCAGAGACGGAAGCTTCTCCGGACTATGAGAGGACGGGCCGATGCCGAGGTCTTTATCCTTAATAGATATCGAAAGGAAGGCGTTTAACTTGTTCCCCAGAAAAAGCCCCGCGATTAGCGCGGCAGTCAGGAATAACAGAGTGTGCGCATGTCTCACCAAGTCTCCGAGCCCCGGCGTATACAGGAATTTTTAAGGCGGTATTAACGCACTGTTAAGAACAAATGAATCCGCAGCAGGAGTTAATTATACAGGTGTTGTGGGAATATTAAAAAATCTTAACAATTGAAAAAAGCCGGACCTCCGGGCCGGGCGCAAGGTCAGCAGTCCGCACCCGGCGTCTCCAAAGTCTAACTCGTAATTCCTGCGGTTCATTTGAAAAAGACAACTGCAGGCACAGCCTGCGTCACTCGCTTTGTTTCCGCTGTTGCGGATAGGGGATAGACTACTGCCCCGAATTACCCGGCCTTGGTTTGGGCATGCAGGCGAGTACGTTAGAAACTTTCGACATGACGCAGCTCCCCGGTATGTCCCTCCCTTCGGAGAGGACGACCGTGCATGAGTCGCCGACATTCAATCCTTTGCAGGGCTCCGTTATCTCGGGCGGAGGCCCGTGGATTTTCATTCGATCGGTCTCCTGCTCATTTTCAGAGGCCGGAGTCTGCTGCTTGCTCGTTTCCTGAGTCTTCGCCCCTTTTTCGACTTTCTGGGCCTCACCGCCCTTTTCGGACTTCTCTCCCTTATTACAGGAGCATCCCACAGCGAGTAATCCGCCTGCGAATAATACCGTCATGAAAATAACGGTGAACTTCATTTTCCTGATTGTTTTAAGAACCATGAACAAATCTCCTTATATGCTTAGTGTAAATACTATAAATGATTAACCGGAAACTTGCAGTAGTTTTTTTTCGTGATGCCTGCTGCCTTCACGGAGCAGTACTAGGGTCTATTTAGACACATAGAATACATTGTCGGGTATCTCGTCCCCGATATCGGTATTCCATTTGATAATATCGGATAATCTGGTCTTCTCGACCTCTTTAAGTTGGTCATTGCTGAGTATATTCTGGTACCAGTAACGGTCCCCGTCCCTCAACGCCTCGAACTAGGTTTTTATAATGAGGAAGAAGAGCTCTCCAACCTGTGAGCCCGGCACCGGATCCTCCGAAAGTCCGCCCGTCCAGAGATCTATATCATCGGGCGTCTTGTAAACCGAAGCGAGGCGCGCCTTTATTTCGGGATCGGAGCTCACGTCCCGGAAGCTCAAGGCACGCGGGAGCCCCAGCGCCTCCCTGGCGTCGTTATATCCCAGGAGTCCGTGGTCCCTTCCCCTCTGTATGTTAAGCGCGGCGAGGTCGAAGCCGCCTTCCCCCGGCTGACCGAACAGGAAATTGCGCACGTGGTCCACGATATATGGGTCGATGCGCTAGCACACCTGGCTCGCAAGCCCCCTCAATATAGGCGATATGCCGCCCTCGTCGGTAATCCTGTACGGGGCGAAAAAGGCGTCCCGGAGAGGCAGGTTCCCCTGCGGTATCACGTTACCGTGTCTGTCGAGCCTCGGTAACACCGGGCTTAGCGCGCAGTGACCGAGCCTGTAAGCCGCAGTCGAAAACTCGTTTCTTATGCTCGCGTCTACCGCGAGCTTATATCCATGATAATGGGAAAGAGCGTCCGTTCCGAGGAGCACAGGAAGAAACTCCTTATATGTAATCACCTGTATTTCCGCGCCAACTATCCGTCTCGTGGTTTGGTATATGAGTTCGTCGTCCCACTTGGGGTGCTGCTTCGCCAGCTTATCCGCGATACGGTTATGCTCCCTCATGAAGAGCGTCTGCACGTCGGTCAGCCCAACCTGCTCGTTGGCCCTGACGTCCCCCGCCAAGAACAGCGTGTCCGAGGGACCTCCCGCGTTCGGAAGCCCTTCAGTATTGAAAGGCAGGAGGTTTCCCGCGCTCGTCTTGAGCTTGCCCGTGTCGTCGTTCCTCCTGAGGGCGTTTTCCCTCTGTTCGTCCGAGCCGTATACCATCGAGGCGTCGATCCATGCGGTGATCTCGTGTAGCTGCTGGCGGGGATTGCCGCTGTCCTTACCGGTCGATGTGTCGTAAATAGACCTGTTGAAATCTATCACCTGATCACCCGTCCCTTCGGGGTCGAAGTATCGATTTCCGGCGGGTACGGGTATGTTTGCCGGCTCCGCCGGATCCGTGCCGTCTGTAAGGTCGATGTCGTGGTCTATAAACTGGCCCCACTGCCAGAGGTAATCGCTCGCTCCCGACGGATTGCAAATCAGCTCCTGCTGAGCTGCGAGCGCGTTGCTCACCTCACGCGGTCCGGGTCTATCGGCCCCCGCGAGCGTTGATGCGCCGTCCCCGTAATAACTGTCCATCATTCTGACGAGTTCCGTGTACGCCGCCCCCATGAGCGTCGCATTCTCGTTGTTCCCACTCCCGTCCATGCTCCTCCATTTGGAATTCTTGCCCTGTCCGGCCTCCTCTGGAGAGCACCGGAGGCTCGCCCGGGCGGGCGGATGATTAATGCGGAGCTGAGGGGAAACTTCGCCATCTTCCAAAGCTGAAGTTACGTCATGAAAAAAGGGAAGGATTAAAACCAGGATTAGACAAAATACATCACCCGTGCCGTAAAACGCTCGGTTCCTGTCAAAAATGATCCTATTCTCCGTATATTCGGGCTACTTCACACCCCTTCAGATTTAAAATTCTTTCGGCCGATTGATTGAATGTCCTGACGAT
>JBIOKC010000198.1:0-3764 GCA_044451425.1 Thermodesulfobacteriota bacterium | reverse complement strand
TTCTAACACAAAATTTATATTTAAAACCGAAAGTCCCCCCGTGGGCTCGGATTAATTTTAAATTCACTTGCGGATTTAGTTGATTTGGAGATTTAAAAGTGTAAAAGTATTTAGTACCGAAAGACGGGAGGGATCGTGATGGCGACTGCGGAGGGAGGACGGCTTGTAGTAAAAACCCTTTATGAGCTGGGTGTTAGGGATGTATTCGCCCTCGGCGGCGGACACATCAATCCAATTTATAACGCCTGCACAGATTTCGGTATAAGGATAATCGACACACACCATGAGCAGGGCGCCTCAATGGCAGCCGACGCCTACGGGAGGGTCAAAAGGAGGCCCGGGGTTTGTCTGGTCACTGCGGGGCCAGGATTTACGAATACAATAACGGGCTTAGCCGGTGCATATCTGGCGAATTCCCCACTCATGGTTATTTCGGGACGATCAGGGGTAGAGGAGAACGACAGGCTCTCGCTGCAGGAGATAGACCAGCAGGGGATGGCAGCCACGGTGACGAAGTGGTCACGGACCGTATTCGATACAAGGCGCATTCCGGAATATATATCGTCTGCATATAAAAAGGCGGTTACTGGAAGGCCTGGGCCGGTTTATCTTAGTATGTCGTACGAGGTCTTATATCCGGGCTGTGAGGAAAGCCAGGTCTCCGGATACAACACCGACATCCCTTTCTATAAGACCGGAGCCTCCGAGGAGGCCGTCGTCCGACTTGTCAAGATATTGGAGCGCGCCAAAAAGCCCGTTGCGATTGCGGGAAGCGGCGCTTGGTATTCGGGCGCCGATAAAGAGCTTCTGAAATTTATAGAGAGAGTTCGCATGCCGCTATACACACTTAACTTCGGCCGCGGGATTATTTCAGACGACCATCCTTCGTGTCTCGGCGCAGCCGCTCCTTCGGCTCCGAATGCGTTCAGGGACGTCACACGGGAAGCGGACCTGATACTCCTTCTCGGCGTCAGGCTCAGTATATATATCGGCTTCGGCAGAACCTTTAATCCGGATGCGAAGATTGTTCAGATAGACATCGACCCCGGGGAGATAGGCAGGAACAGGCCCGCCGAATTGGGCATCACAGGCGATCTGGCGACGGTTATCTCGCAGCTCACGGATTATATGGAAGAAAACTCGATAGGGATCGATTATTCAAAATGGCTTAAAAAAGCGTCGGGGCTGCGCCTTGAAAAATGGAAGGATGCCGGAAAAGTGAGGAATTCCATGAAAACTCCGATCCATCCGGTGCGTGTGGCTAAGGCGGTTGAGGACGTCCTGGGGGAGGAAGGGATGCTCGTCATAGACGGTGGAGATACACAGGCGTGGACAGACGGGAATTATATGGTTAGGAGGCCGGGACATTATGTGAAGGGAGGCCCTCTCGGATGCATGGGAGTCGGTGTCCCGTTCGCGATAGGGGCGAAAGTAGCCAGGCCCGAAAAGCAGGTGGCGCTCATCAGCGGTGATGGCGCCGTGGGTATGAACTTTATGGAATTCGAGACGGCGATAAGACACGGGATACCGTTCGTCGCGGTCGTGTGCAACGACAGTGCGTGGGGAATGACAAAGCATCAAATAGAGATAACATACGGGAAGGGTCATAAATCGCAGGGTGTGGAGTTAGGGCTTATCCCTTATCATGAGGTCCTCAAGGTGCTCGGGGGCTACGGGGAATTCGTCGATAATCCGAAGGGGCTTGAGCCCGCGATCGAGAGGGCTTTTTCTTCAGGCGTGCCTGCGCTCGTGAATGTTGTTACCGACCCCGGGGCTGTGAGCGGAGCCACCTATGCCATTACAGAGATGATGATGTCCGCGAATAATAGGTGACGGTGAACCATGAGGTCTAATAGGGACATGAATAATCTAGGTTTTAAGAACGGCCAGAAATGCTTCTTGAGGTATCTCGATTTTGCCTATCTGCTTAAGGCGCTTCTTACCTTCCTTCTGCTTTTCAAGGAGTTTTCTTTTTCTTGTAACGTCGCCGCCGTAGCATTTGGCGGTTACGTCTTTCCTTAGCGCTTTAACCGATTCGCGAGCGATGATGCGGTTCCCAATGGCTGCCTGTATGACCACTTCGTAGAGCTGTCTGGGAATGAGAGACCTGAGCTTTGCAATGAGATCCCTCGCCCTTTCATACGCCTTTTCCTTATGAACTATTATCGAAAGCGCGTCGACCGGGTCGCCGTTCACCAGGACGTCCAGTTTTGTGAGGTCCGATGCTTTATATCCGATCGGTTCATAATCCATCGAGGCGTATCCTCTTGAAATGGATTTTAGCTTGTCGTAGAAGTCGAATACGATTTCCGAGAGCGGGATCTCATACTCCACTATGACCCTGTCTTGTGTTACGTATTTTATATCGCGCTGTACGCCGCGCTTTTTTATGCAGAGGTCAAAAATCGCGCCGAGATAGGCCTTGGGCGTATGCAGAGATACGAGGACATACGGCTCTTCAACCATTTCCAGTCTGTCCGGTGTCGGAAGCTCACTCGGATTATCGACGTAGAACACCTCTCTCTTCTTATCGGTCGCTCTGTAGACTACGGTCGGGGCTGTTGTAATCAACTCTAACTCGAATTCGCGCTCGAGCCTTTCCTTTACGATCTCCATGTGCAGGAGTCCCAGAAACCCGCAACGGTACCCGAATCCGAGCGCTATAGATGTCTCCGGCTCGTATACAAGGGATGAATCGTTAAGGCCCAGTTTCTCAAGAGCCTCCCTCAGCTTGTCATAGTCGCTAGGGTCTATGGGATAGAGGCCGCTAAAGACCATAGACTTCATGAACTTGAATCCCGCAAGCGGCCTGTCGGTCGGCCTGGAGACGCTCGTAAGAGTATCGCCGACTTTGGCTTCGCTTATCTCCTTTATGGAGGCCGATACGAAGCCGACTTCACCTGTGACGAGCTCATCTACCTCTACGGCTCTCGGTGAAAATACACCAATTTTTTTTATCTCGAACGCCTTACCGGTGGACATGAATTTTATATTCTCACCGAGGCTTATCTTTCCTTCGAATACCCTGATCAGCATTACCACGCCCTGGTAGGAGTCAAACCAGCTGTCGAAGATCAGAGCTTTGAGCGGCAGATGGGATTTGTCGGCGGGCGGGGGAATATTCTTCACGATCGATTCAAGAATCTCCTTAGTCCCTATGCCTTCCTTGGCGCTTGCGAGAATGGCGCCTTCCGAGCTTATGCCTATCACTTCCTCGATTTCCGACTTCGCCCTTTCCGGGTCTGCAGCCGGAAGGTCGATTTTATTAATAACGGGAATTAGCTCTAGTCCCGAATCCGAAGCCAGGTACGCGTTCGCGACTGTCTGAGCCTCCACACCCTGAGAGGCGTCCACTACGAGCAGGGCTCCCTCGCAAGCCATCAGGGACCTCGAAACTTCGTAGCTGAAATCCACATGTCCGGGGGTGTCTATCAGGTTAAATTCGTACTTGTTACCGTCGTCGGCGTTATAATAGATTCTTACCGCCTGGGCCTTTATCGTAATGCCCCTCTCCTTTTCGAGGTCCATCGAATCCAGGACCTGGGCGGTCATCTCCCTCGCGCTCAGGGCTCCGGTATATTCAAGCAGCCTGTCGGCAAGTGTGGACTTCCCGTGATCTATATGGGCTATGATCGAAAAGTTTCGTATTCTTTTTGGCATGTCATGCGGTTAAAAGATGGCAGTGTCACCTGAGATGCCCCTGAAGACAAGGCATGCGGCGCCTATTGTTCCCGCATCGTCTCCCAGCAAAGACGGGATAATCT
>JBIOKC010000197.1:0-3766 GCA_044451425.1 Thermodesulfobacteriota bacterium | reverse complement strand
GGTAAAGAGCGAAAGAGGGGAGGCGGGGGCGTGGCTCGATGCGGAAGGGCTCATAAATTATGAGCGGATTTCGGAAGACCCGTTCGGATACAACGGCATGCCCGGAAGGATGAGCGCGGCTGAAGCTCTCGAGCGGAGTTACGCCAGCCGATACCCGGACGCTCTCCTTCAGGTTATACAGCTGCTGGAAGCCCCCCGTACGGGAGACCTGGTGCTGAGCGCAAATCAGGGATACGACCTCAGGGCGAAGCACGAGAGCCCGGAGCATCGTTCCTCGCACGGTGCGCTTTTCAGAGAGCATATGCTCGTACCTCTCGCAATTAGCGCGGATATAAGAGATCAATATATAAGGACAGTGGATCTCTATCCGACAATTCTGAGTCTGCTCGGGAAATCTGTTCCCGAAGGCATAGACGGGGTGGACGTCAGCGGGGAAACTGACGGATAATTCCCCCCCCTCCAGCTACATCATGAGAAAGCGGCTCTGGTGACGGCTTCGGATATGAAGAGAAGCACAGCGCCCCATAGGAAATACCGCCATATCTGCCTGAACACCTTTACCAGACCGGCCCCGCGCTCGGCTTTGGGCCGCTCCTGCGTCATTACTATCTTCTCGAGGTTCGATTCCCTGGGATCTACATTCACGGCGAATTTGTAAGACTCTTTACCCGATTCCATGACCGTGTATATACCGGGCACATAGGTTTTGTCGAATACCGGCGATTTTTGCGGAGAGAATTTCTTTCCGGACGGGTCTATAACCTCGATTGTGTTTTCTGCTGAAGCCGTGTCGAGGGAGACCGTGTCGCCTACTAAATAATTCCTCCGTTTCTCGTTCGAAGAGATGGGGATGTCGAGGAACTCCTTGACGACGGGTAGGAACACCGTCGTGATAGGGAAATTATTCCAGCCGGCGTCAGCCGTGGAAGTGAAGAGGAAGACGATTCCTTTACCGATCGCTTTTTTCACGAGAAACGGGTCTCCTCCATCGAGGCCGAGTATGACTTCCGAATCCTGTGAAGGGACGAGCTTGAAGTGCTGCTTTACCATGACCTGGCCGATTTTGTCGCCGACGTCTTTGGGAAATATAGAAGCGTCCCGGAGGACGACTCTGGAGTCCCGTACTTCCAAATTAATCAGCTCCCCCGGAAGGATTTTCTTGAGGAGAGCGTTATAGGAAGTCGGTCTTACGCGCTCGCCGAGAAATATCACGGCGGTGCCTCCTCGTTTGACGAAATCCTCAAGCTCCCTTACGTTCTCCTCTTTAATGTCCCCGACGTTTGCGAGGAATATGAGATCGTATCCGGAGAGCTTCTCATTGAGGAATGCGTCGTTGTCCTTAACGGTGATATGCGATCCCGTGATCTCCGACACGGTCTCCGCGGCTCTCGCGAGGTAGTAAGTCTCGGATAGTCTCGCATCCTCCCTCGGGTCTCCGTCCACTACGAGCACGTTCGATTCGTCTCTGTCGGAGATGACGAAGTATCTGGTGTCGTCGACGGCGAGTTTGTCATGCGGTATTTCAGCATAGCCTTCTTTGGTTTTATCAGCCGAGATATATTCCTCAGGTATCTCGAACTCTTTCTTTACGCTTGCGCCGGGCGGGATATCGAGGAACGCTTTCAGCTCTTCGCCGTCGATATTCACCGAGGCGAGCAGTCCGTTTTCAGGCTTATCCGAGAAGTTGGAAACGTCGAGATCGAACTTTGCGGAGCCCTTCCCGTATGTGAAGGACGTCCCCGTTACGGCATGGTTGGGCGGCTTCGCTTCATTTGATACGTCAATTGTCCTGAGCCAGCTCCTGCCTGTTTTTTCGTTCCCCCATCCGTTTTTCTGGAGGTCGGTGATGAATACGACTTCTTTCGAATGATTGGGCGCGTTCTCAAGCGCCGCATACGCCCCTTCGAGCCGTTTCTCGTTGTCTGTGGATGAATTTGACAGCTTTACTGCCGAAACGTTCCGTCTCAGCGTGCCGATATCGCTTGTAGGCGAGAGGCCGGACTCTTCACCGGCGACAAGCGGCACTACGAGGCCGAAGCTCCCGTCGGGCAGCGTGTCTATAAGCTCCCTCGCTTTGTCGAGCGCTAGCTTGAAATTATCCCCGTAGCCCATGCTGAAAGAGTTGTCTATCACGATTGCGATCGCCCTCGGGTTATCGCTTCCCTCGGGGGCGTAGGAGAAGAGCGCCGGTTTCGCGAATACAAGGACGAGGAGTACTATTATCAGCAACCTCAAAAGCAGGAGCAATATGTCCTTGAGCCTCGACCTTGCCGAGGCGTCCCCCTGTGAGGCGATGAGGAACCTGACGGCGGGAAATTTTTTTCGGAGTCCTGTCTTCCTCGTTATGAGGTGAGCCAGAACAGGGAGGGCGACAGCCGCGAGCCCTATCAGGAATAGTGGGCTGAGGAAGGAAAAATTCAATACCAGTCTCTCTACTTGTCGGCGATCTCAATAAGGGGTTCATCAACCGGCCGTGAAGTCGGTGAGAAGACGTACCTCGATTCGTATTCATGGCAGAGCAGCTTAAGCTTCTCCATGAACTCCCTTATCCTCTTCTTATAAGTATTTCTAACGGCGTCTGTGTCGACAATTATCTTTTCGTCCGACTCCATGTCCATGAATTCGAGAGACCCCCGGAATTCGAACTGGAACTCGTCCGGGTGAAGCACGTGGAAGAACACGGCGTCCTTCCCGGCTGCCCTCAGGATCTGGAGCGTCTTCTCGAATTCGCCCGCGTCGGTAAAAAGGTCGGAGATGATTATGAACGCTGCGTCTCCTTTGAATATTTCGAGCGTTTTGAGGATAGGCTCCCTAATGGCTGTTCCTCCCGAAGGCGTAATGGACTCTAGTTTGTCGAGAATAGGCGCAATATATGAATTACCGGCCTTGGGCGGAATCGCGCTGAACTCCTTATCCGAGAAAGCGCCCGCTCCGACTGCGTCTCCTTGCTTAAGCAGCAGGTAAGCAAGCGTTGCCGCGAGCTTCTTGGCGTAATATTGCTTTCCTAAGCCGTCTTCCCCGTAGCCCATGGAGGCGGAGCTGTCGACGAGTATGCACCACTTAAGATTGACCTCGTCCTCGAATTTCTTCACATAGAGCCTATCGTGGCGGCCGTAGAGCCGCCAGTCAACCTGCCTGAGCTCGTCGCCCCGGTTATATTCCTTGTATTCGAGGAAGTCGGGGCTTATTCCCTTGTAGAGGCTCTTGTGTATGCCCGCTTTTCTGCCCCTGACGCGTGACGGGCTGCGGAAATAAAACCGCCTGAGACGAGAAGCGATCTCTATATCGAGTATGCCGTTTGCCATGATTTAAGGATAACTTAAGAGAGTATAACCGAGGGGTGAGTGAGATTCACTATATTAGCGGAGGAGCTGTTCTATCTCTTTAATTATGGAATCTTCCGCGAGATTCTTCGCTATTGCTATTTCCTTGATCAAAAGAGTCCTTGCGGAGTCCATTATTCGCTTTTCTCCGAACGAGAGGTCTTTTGCTTTCTGGAGGTGGTTGATGTCCCTGAGCACGTTAGCCACTTCGAAAATATCGCCGCTCTTGAGCTTGTCCGAGTATTCGCGGTACCTCTTGTTCCAGCTCTGGCCGCCATTAGGTTTGTTCGAATTTTTGGTTTTGGTCTTGAGTATATCGTAAATCCGGGTAATTTGCCTTTTGGTGATTACGGGTCTCAGGCCCACGGTCTCGGCGTTATCTATCGGGACCATGACGGTGACATCGCTGTCAACGACCTGCAGTATGTAAAAATTTCTAATCG
>JBIOKC010000196.1:0-3780 GCA_044451425.1 Thermodesulfobacteriota bacterium | reverse complement strand
CGCCTAGGACCCTCAGGCATTGCGCGCTCCACGTGGAGAAGTGCATAGAGGAATACCGGCCCTTGAGCAGGGGCAGTGCACTGGGGCTGGATAAGTCGGCAGAGCCCAGAGGAAGGGATGGAGATGCGGCGGAGAGACTCGAACGTCTTATACATCAGGAGAAAAACGCGTCTCTCAGGGAATACTATATACAGCTCAGAAAAAACGTTCTCCGGCTCGATAAACTGGCTGGAGACTATATTCCTTTGGTTTTGGGACTCGAGGCCGAGGCTCTGGAAGGGTTTTTCAACGGACTGCCCGAAAAGGAAAGGGAAAAGATCAGGCTTGAGGCCGAGAAGGTGATAAAGGAGCGCGCCCGTTTTATGACGAAGAGCGCATACGATGAAAGCCTCGCTTCTTTCAGAAACGAGATTCTCGTAAGAAAATACGGAATAAAGTGTATAATCTCATGAGATGCGTTTGAATACAACGAAGAATAAAGAATCCGCCGGCTGTGACGATTGTCACTGGTCGGGGTTCATAGTAAAGAATAAAGGGAATTTCGCGGCGGCCTCGCTTTGCGTGTGCGTCCAGGAATGCGCCGAGTGCGCGGGGGTGGGCAACGTGCTTCTGACGAACGAGAAGGGCTATTCGTATATCTCCCCATGCCTCTCCTGCGGCGTCGTCAGGAGGAACGTAAGGCTCTATAACATGGCAGGGATACCGGCCAAGTATTCGCACGTGCTTCAGGTGGATGCGGGCCTCGTGCCTACTCACATCAACAGGCACCTTCAAATGGCCCTCAAATACGCGAAGGAGGAGTTCGTTAAGAAGTACCCGACGAAGAAAGGGTTCCTGCTCATGGGTCCTTCGGGTTTGGGTAAGACCCATCTCGCCGTAGGCACGATATCGGAGCTTACACTTTATCACGGTGTTAAATGCATGTTCAAGGACTTTTTTTACCTCCTTTCGGAGCTGAAGCAGGCCTATTCCGAGGGCACGCCAGAGAATGAAGTTATTCTCCCCCTCATAGAGACCGAGGTGCTCGTTATCGATGAGCTCGGCAAGGGTAGGAGCAACGAATGGGAACTCAATATACTCGACCAACTCATATCGAAACGCTATAACGCCTCGAAGAAGACGCTGATAACTACGAATTACGTCACAAGGGAGATCAAGAAAGAAACTGGCGAAGAGATTCTGGAAGTTAGAGTAGGGGACCGTATAGCTTCCCGCCTCTTTGAGATGTGCGAGTTAATCTACCTTGAGGGAAGGGATTACAGAAAAGAGAAGCAGAAGGCTTAAAACTTCCAGTAAGGGGAGTAATCCTTTTTAATCCTGTCCGCTATCAGGTCTACCTCCGTGGTTCCTTCCGGGGACTTATAATCCGAGCGTTTCTTGTCGAGGAGCTCCTCCAATACTTCCTTTATCGATATCCAGAGTCCATCCAGATTGTATCCACCTTCGAGTATGAAGACTATCTTCCCGCCGCAATGCTTCTCGGCCGCGTCCATGAGGAACCTCGTCATTTTTGCAAAGCCCTCGGGCGTAACCTTCATTCCCCCGAGAGGGTCGTCGTAAAACGTGTCGAAGCCCGCTGAAACAAGAATGAACTCGGGTTCATACCTGTCGGTTACAGGGAGAAGTATTTCGTTGAATATTTTGATGTATTCGTCGTCGCCCATTCCCGGCGGAAGCGGCACGTTCACCGTATATCCTTTTCCCTCGCCATGCCCAGACTCGGACGTGGCTCCCGTACCCGGGTAATAGGGGAATTGGTGAGTGGAGAAATAGAGCACCTTCGAAGTGTCGTAAAACATGTGCTGTGTTCCGTTACCGTGGTGGAGGTCCCAGTCCACGATAAGCACGCGTTCGAGTCCCTTGATCTTCGTGAGGTAAGCGCCCCCTACTGCGACGTGGTTAAAGAGACAGAACCCCATCGCCCTGTCGGCCTCCGCGTGGTGTCCTGGTGGCCTCACGAGCGGAAACGCTCTCTCCAATTCGCCGTCTAGCACGGAGTCGATGGAGGACAGCATGCTGCCTGAAGCCCTCACTGCGGCGTCGAACGAGACCGGACATGTCGACGTGTCGGCGTCGAGGAAGACCTTCGGCTTCCCTTTGGTCGCTGCCATCCTGTCGTAGTGTTCGGGCGTGTGTACAAGGGTTATCTCTTCTTTAGTCGCGTCGCGAGGCTCTATCTTGGCTACCTCATCCAGGAGTTTTGTATGCCTGAGCATGTCTATTATGGCAAGGATTCTCTCGTGTGATTCGGGGTGGCCGAACCCGTTTTCATGATCGACGAAGAGCTTGTCAAGAGCGATTCCGACTTTTTGCATTTAAGTTCGATCCTAATACTGTGCGGGGTAAAAGGTAGCATAGTATCCGACTTTAGACAAAAAAGAGACAGGTCGATTATCGGGTATTAATATGCGCCTTAATTGCCCCTGTAAGATATAGTGAACCTGCGATGCAGGCGGGCTCTTTATTTTTTTTTAGATTTGCGAATGCCTCTTTGTAATCCCTCTCAGTTATGATTTCGCATGGAAATATTTTCGACGCCTTCTTGAAAAGCGCCTCTGCGCTCACGGCTCTTTCGGACGGTACCTCTGTGATGACGAGTCTTTCGGCGAGAGGCGAGAGCTCCCTCAGAAAAGAGGCGTGGTCTTTATCGTTCAGCATCCCGATTAAGAATGTGAATTTGCGAGAGGGATACATGAGTACCAGCGATCCTGCGAGCGCCTTCGCTCCTCCCGGGTTGTGGGCGCTGTCCAGTATGAGCGGCGGGTCTTTTCTCAGAATTTCGAGTCTCCCGCCCCAGTATATACTTGAAAGCCCTTTTCTCAGGCTCTTTTCTCCGATTCTTATGCCATGGTATTCGGACAGAGTCTCGAGAACCGAGATTGCCAGGGACAGGTTTTCGAGCTGATATTTGCCCCTGAGGTTCGAGCGTAGGTTTCGTAACCTCCACCCGCTTCCGATAAAGTCGAATCTGTCAGTGCTCTCTCCCTGGGAAAAGAAATCCCTCCCGTAGACTCTTAAGCGCGATTCTTGCTTTGCTGCGTGCTCTGCTATCACTCCGAGCGCTTTGCCCTTTGCGCCTGTTACGGAGGGGATACCGCGTTTAATTATGCACGCCTTTTCAAGCGCAATGTCCCCTATCGTCTTTCCAAGGTATTCAGTATGGTCTTTCGAGATATTGGTTATGACAGATACCAAAGGGGTTATCACGTTCGTAGCGTCCCACCTGCCTCCCATACCCACTTCGAGCACACTGTACTCCACACCGGATTCGGCAAAGTATATGAACGCCGACACGGTCAGGACCTCGAAATAGCTAGGGCTCTCGGCAAGAGATCTTTCTCCCGCATTCCTTACGTGGAGAATTATTTTGGCGAGCTCTTCCCTATCTATTTCCGAACCGTTTATCTTGATTCTCTCCGTAATGTTAATCAGATGGGGGGATGTATAGGTGCCCGTTTTATAGCCCTCGGCTGACAGTACGGACGAGATTCCGGCTACGACCGACCCCTTGCCGTTTGTCCCTCCCACGATTATGCCGGGCACCATTTTATGGGGGTTCCCTAGTGATTCAAGGAGCTTCTCTGTGCGCTTTAGCCCCGGCTTTATCTTATGCAGCCCGAGAGAATTCAGGTAGGTGTAAGCATTTTCCATATTCGATCTTGGATGAGTATGAAAATTATATCATGAGTATACGGTGTGTTCGAAATTATGCATACCCTAATGGTAATGATTTCCAATTAATAGTTCTCACCTCTTGATATTCTTTCCACTTTAATATAT
>JBIOKC010000195.1:0-3790 GCA_044451425.1 Thermodesulfobacteriota bacterium | reverse complement strand
TGTTTCAGTGTTAGGGTCCCACGCCCTCCAATCCTTATTGCCGTCGCTTTCGGTTTCCACTTGGGACTTCACTTTTTTTACTGCTTTCATTATAATACCTCCTATTTGTGATATTGTTAACATTTTAACAATATCTCTTTTGTCAAGCCCCCGGAAAGCGGTCCACCTAATAAGTTAGATTTTTCATATGATTTTCTAATGAGTTGATAGAAATCCGTCTTTAAACTCCTCAGTTTTGTTGCCTGATATGAGGACCTGTGGGGCAGGAGGCCTGTATCCTAGTGAACTGTGTGGTCTTACCTCATTGTAGTGTCTTCTCCACTGCTCGATCAGGATTTGCGCTTCTTTCAGGCTGCGGAATACCTCTCTGTTCAGGAGCTCGTCTCTTAGCTTCCCGTTAAAACTCTCGTTGTATCCGTTCTCCCAGGGTGATCCAGGCTCTATATACACTGTCTTTACTCCGATACACTCAATCCAGCTCCTTAAAGCCTTCGCCGTAAACTCACTACCATTATCTGAACGTATATGATCTGGAATCCCTTCTGCTATGAACAGAGTGCTCAGTGTCTCCAACACATCATCGGCCTTGAGTGAAGAACCCACACGTATTGCAAGGCACTTCCTAGTGTACTCATCTATCACAGTCAACATCCTTATTTTCTTTCCATTATACAGCCTGTCTGAAACAAAGTCGTAGCTCCATACATGGTTCTTAAAACAGGGACGGAGCCTTATGCAGGAACCATCGTTTAGATAAAGCCTCCCCCTTTTTGGCTGTTTTATGGGAACTCTCAATCCCTCCTCCCTCCATATCCTCTCCACTCGCTTATGGTTGACTACCCAGCCCTCAGCCCTCAGAAGTGCTGTAATACGCCTGTATCCGTACCTGCCGTAATTACTGGCAAGACGTACTATATCCCCTCTTAGTACCTGTTCATCCCCTGATTTGTTTGATTGATGACGCTGCACCGAACGCGGCTGGTTCAAAACTTTACAGGCTCTACGCTCTGATACACCCAGCTTCTGCTGTACATGTACCACGCATCCGTATCTACGTTCGGTGCTTAGAAGTTTCCCTTCGAGGCTTCCTTGAGTATCAGGTTATCCAGTGTAAGGTCCGCTACAGCTCTCTTGAGCCTGGAGTTCTCTCGCTCCAGTTCCCTTAATCTCCTTGCCTGGTCTAATCCCATGCCTCCATATTCTTTCCTCCAGCGGTAATAGGTGTTCTCCGTTACCCCTATCTCCCTGCATATCTCTGATACGCTCCTGCCCTGAGAAGTGAGAACTTCTGCCTGTCTTAAATGCCTTATGATCTGCTCTGCAGTATAGTGCTTCCTGCCCACTGTGCTGACCTCCTATATATAGGGTTGATTGTCAAAAAATCTAACTTAACTTATGGACCTATTATAGGGGGTCAGGTCAGCAATGAAGCCGGTAGATGGGCAAAGGCCATGCTTGACAATCGCGGGATTGAAGGGGTCCGTGTATTGCAGGGCTTTATACATCTGACGAAGAAGTATCCGGCCCGCGTCATCAACCGGGCCAGCAAAATCGCCCTTGAGGCCGGCATGTTCAAGCTGCGCCCGCTGAGGGAGTTGATAAGGCGCAACGCCGACCAGACGGAGCTTGAATTTGCCGAGACTCATCCCATAATCCGCCCATTATCTGAGTACCAGGAGATAATGACCGTATCATTCAAAAAACCAGACGAAAGGAGAGAGGATGAATCCACAACTTAAGGCCGCCCTGAAGCGCCTGAAGCTCTCGGGCCTTCTGTCCACACTTGAGGTCAGGCTTCAGGAGGCCCAAGGCAATCAGTTAAGCCATGCGGAGTTCTTGGAACTGATAATCAATGACGAGATAGCCATCCGGGAGGACAGGGCCATCGAACGGAGGGTAAAGGCCGCAGGGTTCCGCGAAGTAAAGACCATCGAGGAATTCGATTTCAGCTTCAACCCGTCCATAAAACGCAAACAGATAATGGACCTGGCCACATGCCTGTTTATCAGGGAACAAAGGGATGTCCTCTTTACAGGCCCTCCGGGTGTCGGTAAATCGCACCTGGCCCAGGCAATTGGACGCCAGGCCGCGAAGATAGGCCATAATGTCCTTTACCGTTCCATATTCGACACGGTTGATGAACTGAATCAGGCCGAAGCGTTCAACGAAAGCCCCAAGGCCCTGAGGCGGTATCTCAGGCCAGAACTCCTTATTATCGATGACATGGGCCTCAAAAAGCTGCCGAAGCAGTCCGGCGAGTATATGTTCGAGATCATCATGCGCCGTCACCAGCTAAGGTCCACTATCATGACTTCAAACAGACCGCTTGAAGAATGGGGAAAACTGGTCAGCGACGTCCCAACCGCCACCGCCATACTCGACAGGTTCCTCAGTCGGTCCGAGATCATCCAGATTACCGGCAAAAGCTACAGACTGCAGGATAGGGCTTGCAAAAACAAAAAAGAAAATGGAAAATAACTACTACAAAAATTGGCTGGGTTTGAACCGACCCACCCTGGCGGGTTTTATCCCGACCGGTGACAATTTGAGAAAAACAAGTGAGAAAACCGTCCGCACACAGACTAATTCTATTTATTTCAAGTCCGGGCTCCCGGGCCGTTCCGCTTTATCAGCCTTTTTCCTTGAAGACTTACTGCCTCCAAAACTATAAGTACTCTCACTATTAGTGCTTAGTTTTGCTCTGAAATTCAGATATAGCATGAGCTCAAGTGTGTATATTATGGATCAGTCTTGCAAGCCGACCCAAACCCCGTACAACAGGCTCCTGAGTTGAATCGCATTCTTCATCATTCCAGCTTAAGCCGAGCTTGACAAAAAGGGAGCAGTACAAGTTTTATCCTTATAATCTTTAGAAACATGTGAGTAAATCATTGTGGTGTTTGGTCACACCCAGTTGTGCCGGGTTCAGTTATAATATCAATAAGCACCGATTTGATACACCAGATTGCGGGTGCTTAATAAACTCAGCTAAAGAGGTGACCAGATGTACCCTATCTCCAAATTAATCGTTCAAGCTATAGATGGAAGCAAAGAAAATAAGGTTAGGATAGTAAAACAACTTGGTTTTAAAAACTTGAGTAAGGGGTTACGCCGACTAGAGCATCTTATACAAACAGGGCGGTGTCCGGAGTCTATGAAAGATAAACTACCTTCCGCCCTTGGTTTAGACCCAGTAGTTGTCAGGCAAGCCTTTGAAGATACACTTATTCGACAGAGAGAAGAGGAGGAAGATTCTAGACGGCATAGAGATGAGTTTGAAAGAAGGAGCTTTCGTCCTCATATATGGATTAAGCATGAACTGGAGTACCCGCCGTTAGGGAGCATATGTATAGTAGGTTTTGTCGGTATAGAATACTGGAAGGTAATAGGACTACCAGAGTATATAGGACGTAAACTATGGTCTGAACAGTTTGGACTTGCTTCGGAAAAGTGGAGAGCATTTACACGTCAAGCGACCCTTTTTTCAAACTGCACCGGGCTTAGGTATCCAAGTGTAGAGTGTCGCCTTTGATGGTTGTAAAATCCCTCAATATACTTCGCTATCATATCATTTGCCTGCCTCCTTGACAACAATTTCGTTCCCCACACCAGTTCGGATTTAATGGTCTTGAAAAAGCTTTCCACGGCCGCGTTATCGTAACAATTCCCTTTGCCACTCATTGAGACGAGGATGCCGTGAGCTTTCAGGGTGTTTTGATACTCCCATGACGCATACTGGCTGCACCGGTCGGAATGATGGATGAGGCCGGGCAGCGGCCGCCTGCGGACC
>JBIOKC010000194.1:0-3801 GCA_044451425.1 Thermodesulfobacteriota bacterium | reverse complement strand
TCCAAAGGCAGTGGAGAAGCTTCTTACAGACTGGGAACGGATGATAACATTTTATTCTTATCCCCAGGAGCACTGGGCGCACATAAGGACTACCAATGTTGTTGAATCGCCTTTTAGTTAAATAAGGCTGAGGACTGATGCAGCCAAAAGGTTCAAGAATGTACAAAACGCCACGGCGATGATATGGAAACTCCTTCAAGCAGCCGAGAAGAACTTCCGTTCACACAAAGGATACTGGCTATTGCAAGATGTCTATTCAGGAAAAAGATTTGTTGTCGGAGTAATGTTAGAGGAAAACATCGATAAGAAAAGGAAGGCCGCCTGACTGATTTTTACACACCTATTGAAAAGACCTCTAAGTCCAGGATAATGCTGATATCTATACTAGTTGGAAAGGAGGCAATCATTCGCTACGTAATCCGAACAATTAAAGGAATATTGGTACTGGCACTCATCTTTTTACCAATGCGTTCAGCACTAGCGGCGAGCAGAAGCGAGATTGACCGTAATGTCACTGCGGCATTGCAAACACTATACAATAAAGTGCCAAAGGCACAACTACTAGCAAAGGATGCTAAAGGGATCCTTGTCTTCCCGAACATTGTGAAGGGTGGTTTCATCATAGGGGGTCAATATGGTGACGGTGCCTTGCGTGAAAATGGCAAGACGGTTGGGTATTATCGGTCAATCGCGGTTTCATACGGCTTACAAGCAGGAGTGCAATCTTTTGGCTACGTGTTATTTTTTATGGATAGTGCATCCCTGAATTATTTAGAAAAAAGTGATGGATGGGAAATCGGTACCGGGCCTAGTGTCGTCCTTTTAGACGCAGGCTGGGCCAAGAGTATGTCATCGACAACGCTGCGGAATGGGGTTTACGCTTTCATTTTCAGCCAGAAGGGACTCATGGCGGGTATAGGTTTGCAGGGTTCAAAAATAACCAGGATCGCACCTGACAAGTAGGATGGGAACCTTACGCAGAATAAATTACTAGTACTCTTTTTTGACAGTACGGATGTCGATAATGTATTTCCCGGTTTTCCAGCATAGATTTATCATTTTAAAATCGAGTTGACTAAAAATGATTTCAGGCCGATTCACCATCGCATTCGTTTTGTTGGTTCTCGCAATTAGCTTTGAATAGATAATACCAGCATTAGCCCAACAGGCGACTTCACGTCCCAACATCGTCTATATTTTGGCGGATGACTTGGGATGGAAGGACGTTGGGTTCCACGGCTCCAACATAAAAACGCCTAATATCGATAAACTTGCCAAAGGTGGGGTTATACTCGAGCAGTTTTACACGCAGCCCATGTGCACTCCGACACTGGCGGCACTAATGACGGGTCGTTACCCTCATCGTTAGGGTTTACAGACTGGAGTGATTCCTTCGGCGGGGACGTTTGGTCTAGCCAAGAACGAATGGTTACTGCCTCAAGCCCTGAAAGAAGCGGGATACATGACTGCCATTGTGGGCAAGTGGCACCTCGGACATGCGGATCATAAATACTGGCCACGGCAGCGTGGGTTCGATTACCAGTACGGGCCGATTCTCGGCGAGATTGATTACTTCACCCACTCGGCCCATGGAACTAATGATTGGTACAGAAATAATAAGCCTGTCAATGAAAAGGGTTACGTTACGAAATTGCTCGGTAAGGACGCAGTTAGATTAATCGAGGAGCACGATCCTATAACTCCCCTATTTCTCTATCTAGCGTTTACCGCGCCCCATGCACTTTATCAAGCACCGAAGGAGTAACTCGACAAGTACAAAGACATCCCCGACCCCACCCGACGAGCCTATGCCGCAATGATCACGGCCATGGACGAAGAGATCGGCCGGGTTGTCTCTGCACTTGACAAGCGTAGGATAAGAGACAACACCCTCATAATCTTTCATAGTGACAACGGCGGCCCGCGGTCTTCGATGTTTACAGGAGAAGTAGACACTTCCAAGCTTACAATCCCCTCAGACAACGGTCCCTACCGCGATGGCAAGGCGACACTTTACGAGGGCGGGACCCGGGTCGTAGCTTTAGCTAACTGGCCGGATCATATCAAACCGGGTACGGTGGTAGACCAACCAATCCACATTGTGGATATGTATCCGACCTTAGTTTCGCTCGCCGGCGCATCGCACGACAAGAGCAAGCCGCTAGATGGTTTGAACTGTTGGTCAACAATAAGCTCGAACAAACCATCTCCCCGCAATGAAGTTGTCTACGACATCGAGCCCTTCCGCGCAGCCTTGCGTAAGGTGGACTGGAAGCTTGGATGGAAAGCAACCCTGCCTTCCCGGATCGAACTCTTTGATCTAGCTAAGGATCCTTCAGAGAAGTCCAACCTCGCGGACAAGTACCTCAAGAAAGTGGAGGAGCTGCAACAGGAGATCGAGGCGATGGCAAGGGAGGCCGTAAAGCCTCTATTCATGGTGGAGGCGCTTGGTGCAGCGAAGGACGTACTTTTCGGATCAGTCGCCACACCCGAGAATGAATAGTATCTCGAAGACCAGCTGTGAGAACAAGTATTGTTTGTAAGCGTGTCTTGACAATCGATTAAATATTGTTAATGATTTTATCTGAATTTTCTCCGGATTTCTGTTACAAATGTCTGAAGAGGTATGCATTTATCTTCATTAATAGCTCGTTGCTGCTTTGTAGTTTCTTTATACATTCTTAAAGGAGGATTATATGTCTAAGGTCTTAATATACCGGTCTATATTTGTCTCTTTAGTTATAACACTACTTTATTCAACCTTTGGCACTCAAAACGCATACAGTCAGTGTAATGTATTGTGTATTCATGAACGCGGTAACCCTTCGATAGAGAACAAGGGCTCATCTGTCTCGGACGAATCCGGATTATCCCTCGAACCTTCTTATGAGGTCGCCATTAACGATAGTCATTACACCAAGGCGGAGGGAGATGACAATTCCAACCTGTTAGCGGCTAATGACACCGGGGCTGGCACCTACTTCCACCCCACTTCGAATCAATGGCATTTCGCCATTATTCCTTATCTTTGGGCTGCGGCGACGAGCGGGAAAGTCGGAATAGGGCCCGTGACGGCTGATATAAGCCAATCATTCTCCGATACATTAAGCAACCTGGATGGTGGATTCGCGGCTCACATCGAGGCGTGGACTGATAAATTCGGATTTTTCTTCGACGGGAATTACTCGAGTTATTCTGCAGGGAATTCGAAAACTGCACAACTGGGACCGGTACAGGGTACAGTCAGTATCAGTAGCCAGTCGTATTTCTTTCTCGGTGAGCTTGGAGGGTTCTACAGAGTGGGCAAATGGCCTTTAGGGCAAGGAACGGGAAGTTATCAAAGCAAGACAAACACTTTTCTTACCCTCGACCTGATTGGAGGCGGACGTTTATGGTACATGGATGCCGATATCGATTTTAATGGTAATGGTCCTGCCGGGATTAGTTCTGGTATAGCTAAGAGCAAGAGCTGGTTCGATTTTATATTGGGCGCGCGCGCCAAAATGGATATCGACAAATTCTTCGTTGAATTGAGGGGTGATGTAGGGGGTTTCGACCTGGGCTTTTCTTCAGACATTTCCTGGAATTTAGCGGGATATATTGGATATGAACTCCCCTGGTACAAGATTACGCCAATCATCGGGTATAGAGCTCTGTATGATAAGTACCACTCCGGCGGCGGAAATGATACTTTTTTATGGAAAGGGTGGATGTACGGTCCGGTGATCGGGGTTGCGTTCCAGTTTTGATAGAGGTTTTATTGGGGAGCAGTATACGATTGGTGTCTCGGGGGTTTTGTTA
>JBIOKC010000193.1:0-3837 GCA_044451425.1 Thermodesulfobacteriota bacterium | reverse complement strand
GGAATAAACAGCGTGTCCTTTCTTTTCTCTGCTAACCCGGACGAGGAGCCGAAGCCCCTTGCCAGGGTAGCTTCGGGCGGAGAGCTCTCACGTATAATGCTCGTTCTGAAGGAGCTTATTGTCAAGACGGACGGGGGCTCCGTGATTATATTCGACGAGGCGGATTCGGGTATCGGCGGCGCCGTCGCCGAGACGGTCGGAAAGAAGATAAGCAGGCTTTCCGAGCACTGTCAGGTGATATGCATCACGCATCTCCCTCAGGTCGCTAAATTCGCCGATACTCATCTCCTTGTAAAGAAAACGCTTGAGGACAGTAGGACGCGTGTAGAGATAAAGACCCTCGGCCCCGAGGAGAGGGTAAGCGAGCTCGCCCGTATGATAGGTGGTATCAACATTACCGAGAAGACTATCGAAGCCGCAAAAGAAATGCTCGGTAATTAAATTTGCTCCCGGGAGAAGGAGTGAAGAGAGCGTGATCTTCGATGATCTTTTTTCGATCCCTTAATACTCGGTAATAGATTCATAAAAGAAAAGGCTCGGACCCTTTCCCAGAGACGTTTCATAGAGGGTGGACAGGTACCGGCCTGTTTGCTCTCATTGCCTGCAGTCGCAATATACTCATATTCGCACGCGCACTTCTGTTGTACCCCGGGTTATTGATACGCCGCAAAAACAACGGCTGCGATAACGGTCGTCCAGAGGCCGTTCTTATCTCCGACGGCTGTCTGTGTATTGTTCATGGTCTTGACCGTATGCCCGCTTATCTGCCAGATGTCCTTCTGCTCGTCGTAACTCTTCTCCGGGTCGAAAGGGGCGTCGAGCGTCGTGGCAAGCATGTATGCGGCGAGGTCTTCAGCGTACTCGCCGGCTATCGTATCGTTTTGCCCGAAGCTATGATGCTCCGATATGTATCCGTGATGCTCCGGATCTTTTGGTATGGCGATACCTGTAGCGGCGGCGACCAGTCTGTTCGGCTCGTTCGTGGCGTTTTCGCTCATTACCACGTGTACTATCTGTCCCGGCATTAGATTCTTGAGTCCGTTCGTACGCGACACGAGCTTGCATTTCGGAGGGAAAATGCTGGAAACCTTAACCAGGTTATAGGCAGCAATCCCTGCGTCTCTGAGTGCCATTTCGAAGCTCGTTAGTTTCTCTTTATGTTTACCGACGCCTTTTGTGATGAAAGCCTTTTTTGGTAGAAGCAATTTAATCCCTCCTTGAATTAAAAGCAGAATTTTCTACTATCAGGGGGCTGTTGTCAAACCCCGGTTTTTTTGTAAATAAATAAGGATACATAAGGGCCTCTTTTGTATTTTGTAATGCCGTTTTGACGACATTTGTGACTAATTTTTCTGCTTTATTCTCAACAGTTCGGATTTATTTATCTCTTAGCCCTTGAAAACACTCGATAGTTGATTAGCTTTTTTATTGGCATGATAATTGCAAGCGAAGATATATGACGTAGTAAACAATCTAAGGGGGTAACAGTAAATGGACATTAAGGTAGCACCATATACGTTCGAGCCGTCGTGCGATTGTTCGCCTGAAGTAGTAGGCTTTGATAAAAACATCCACATATGCGACATTCACGCTCCTATTACTTACTGGGGGGTTTTTTTGAATGAGAATAGGGTTTCTATGACCTCTTCGAGAGAACTCGCTGAAAAGACGAGGGAGTGGATGGAGGACTGGCTCGTAAAAACTCAATAACGAAAAAAATACCGATACAAATAAAAGCCGCATTTATGCGTATGTAATATGCATAAATGCGGCTTTTTTTATGCGAATCCCTCATACATACCGTTTAGACACTTCCCGAAGAGCGATTTGACCGGTCTCCTGATAGTGCACGGTTTTTGACTGAGGGCTCATTTTAGAAGTATATTAGTCGCAAACGATTGTGTTAAGGTTTGTTTGCGGAGAAACGAGAAGATGAAGGCAGTCGTTACGGGCGGCACGGGGTTCATAGGCGGGAGGCTTGTCGAGGAGCTCGTCGCGAGGGGATATGAAGTAAGGTGTCTCGTGAGGGACACGAGCGACGTTGAGATGCTGAAGGAGCTGGGCGCGGAGCTATGCCACGGGGATCTCGGTGACAGGGATAGCCTGAAGAGGCTGCCCGACGGCGGTGACGTCGTATTCCACCTGGCTGCCCTCGTGTCGGACTGGGGGGAGAGGTCTCTTTTTCGCAGATACAATGTAGAGGCGACAAGGACTTTACTTCAGGCGTCTCTCAGGTCGGGCGTGAAGAGGTTCGTTCATATGAGCTCTTCCACCGTGGTCTGGAAATCCGATTTCTGGAACGTCCATAACCTCGTCGACATTGACGAGACATTCCCCTATAGGGACAGATACAACGATTATTACAACGAGTCGAAGGCGGATGCCGAAAAGCTAGTGCTGAATTTTTATAAAGACACAGGTCTGGGTACCGTAGTCATAAGGCCGTCCAACGTCTGGGGGGCGGGAGATACAGTAATACTTCCACGTGTGGTTATGGCTGCGAGGAAGGGGATGCTTCACCCCATGGGAAGCGGCGAAAAACTTGTCACTCCGTGCCACGTCGATAACCTCGCCCGCGCGATGCTCCTGGCGGCGGTGAATAAAAATGCCCCCGGCAACATATACTTCATCAACGACGGCGTAAAAATATGCTATATGGAATTTATGAAGAAACAGCTCAAAGCCGCCGGGATCGAATGGACTTCCGGTTTCTCGATACCCTATAAATTCGCTTACGCTGTCGCCTCTCTCATGGAGTTTATATACATGTCGATGAAGTCTGATAAGCCCCCTGTGCTCACAAGGTTCGCAGTTGCAGCCCTCGCCGGCAGCAGGAGCTACTCGATTGAAAAAGCCAGGCGGGACCTCGGGTACATGCCATCTGTCGATATGGACGAGGGGATGAAGGAGATGGAAGACTGGGTCAAGCTGCTCGGCGGAACGGACGCACTACTAAAATAAGGCCGTCATGAACGATCTCTCCTAATTTAACTTATGACGCTGATTAATTGAAAGAACGTTTCATTTAATGTAGCTTTCTTCACGCCCCGATATGCAGGACTCATACACAGCTTCCGATTTCGATATCAAGGCCCAGGGTCTTAGTAAGTCCTTCGCCGGGTTCGAAGCCCTCCGCGGGGTAGACCTCGATATCGGAAAGGGCGAGTTCTTTACTCTCTTCGGCCCGAACGGCGCCGGAAAGACGACATTTATCAGGATACTCGCCACTCTCGCGAAGCCTTCTTCCGGAAGTCTTACAGTTTCCGGGTTCGACGCGAAAAAGGAGCCTGACAATGTTAGACGGATCACGGGTGTAATTTCGCACGACCCTTTTTTATACGAAAACCTGAGCGCCTTTGAGAACATAAAATTCTTCGGGACCCTTTACGGAATAGACGACACGGACGGCAGGGCGGAGGAGGTCATAAAGCAGGTAGGGCTCGGCATGAGAATGCACGACCTGGTCAGGAATTTCAGCCGCGGCATGAAGCAGAGGCTCGCCGTCGCAAGAGCCATCGTTCACGAGCCCAGGATACTCCTTCTCGACGAGCCTTACACGGGGCTCGATCAGCACGGAGCGAAGGTATTCGGTGAGATGCTTACTTTGATCAAGTCCCAAAACCGTACGATACTCATGACCACTCATAACATAGATGAAGGGCTTGACCGGAGCGACCGGGTAGGCATACTCGCAGGCGGACGGATAGTCTATGAGTGCAGCGGAATAGGGATAAACAAGGACGCCTTCAAGGAGAAATACATTTCGAGTGTGGAGAATTGCTGAAATGCAATATTACTTTAAGTATTAGTAGAACAATAATACCAATATCTATAGAT
>JBIOKC010000192.1:0-3848 GCA_044451425.1 Thermodesulfobacteriota bacterium | reverse complement strand
GCTGAAGTTTAGAGACCCCGTTACTCTTATGCAACAGCGTCCGGTCCTCACACACACCCGGAGCCGTTATTCGGGAATAACAAATATATTAACATTCACCCCCATCCTTACTCCTTTCAATGGGGAAGGAAATTAAAAAAATGTGGGGAATTAAAAAGTAAAGAGAGACCAGGCTGCAGTTAGGTATCTTTACTAATCCATTTTTTCCACCCACTGGGCCCGCCAGACAGGTGCTTCGAACGGCTCGCACCAGTAAGCGATTTCCCTCGAAATCTTGCCGTCCCGGAACTCGAATATGAAAATCCCCTTGTAAACCGATCCGCCGCCGTAATCGAGCGACGCCTCGGCTACCACCAGATCGCCGTCGCTCACCATGCGGCTGGGCTTGATTGTCGGTAGCGACGGAAACGCTCCGTATACAGCCCGGCGGTTGACAGCGCCTACGATACGCTCGCCCGACTGCGGCCAGTCCATAATCGCGTCGTCGTGAAACAGCTCGTCCATGACCTGCACTTTCCGATCATTAACGCATTCGATAAGGCGGTTGACTACCTCCTCGTTTTTAAGATTCCGCACTGCCATAACGGCTACCCCCCCTTGAGTTGTTCCCCATGAAGAATGAGGTATAAACACTATAGTAGATTCTGAAGGAAAAACCAACGGACATAATTTGCGTAACTACCGTGCGGCCGGTTGCTGCTTTATAATAGTTATGCGGGATATAAAAATGCGGAAGTCCCCCGTGCCGGCCGATGAATGAACATAGAATATTAACAAGACGCACGTTCCTCCTCTTCCTTGTGCCGGTCATCATAGGCGCCCTAGTCGGGGTATTGTTCCTGTTCCCGGTAAACGAGCTCGTGTTCTTCTACGAGCACCAGCCCATGCCCGGCTCCGCGCTCAAATTCGCGTCCGATCAGCTCTGGCACGCGCTTTTCGGAGGGGCGCAGCTTAAAACGCTCTTTTACGCTTTGGTCGGCGCATTCCTCGGCCTGGTATCCGCAATATTTTACAGCTCCCTTTACAGCCGCACTCTCAGGATTAAGCAGTTAGGCGAGGAGCTCGAGAAGGACCTTCTGCCTCTCATCGCGCACGGCGAGGGCCCGTATCTCGAATTCAAGTCCACGTTCAGGTGGGACAAGAAGGCAGGTAACGCGAACTGGTCGGTGGAGGAGGCCGTGCTGAAGACGCTTGCCGGGTTCATGAACGGCGACGGCGGAACCCTCATTATAGGCGTATCGGACGACGGGCAGATAACGGGGCTCGACGACGATTACAGGGTGCTCAAGAAAAAGGACAGGGACGGCTTCGGCCAGGCGCTGATGACGGCCGTCTCTCAGAAGCTCGGCACGGACGCTTGCCGGTTGATAGAGCCCGTCTTTCACAGCATTTCGGGGAAAGACGTATGCAGGATAATCGTGAGGCCCGCGCAGAGGCCTGTTTACCTGAAAGAGGGGAACGACACGAGGTTCTACCTCCGGACCGGGGTGATAACGCGGTGGCTGAACGTTCAGGAGGCGGTGGATTTCATCTCCGAGCGGTGGGGGAATTAAAGTACCCCCCTCACCCCAGTCCTCTCCCGTGGAGGGGAGAGGGAAGTAACTAGGAGGATAAAATGATGTCGACTATAGCTATGGGGCCGGGATTCAGTGCGTAACAGGCATAGGCCGATGATCAAATTTAAGCTCCGGCATTTCCAAGCACCTCTTCTGGCATCTTACTCTATCCTTAAACGCCGAGCATTTAAGAACATCGTCATACGTTCTATACGTGAACAGACTCGGCCGAAACTTCGCGTCAACAATCATTTTCCTGAACGGGCAGTAAAAACTCTTCAATGCGGCCCTGTGAGCCAGGCTGCGATCTTCCTTTAGTAAGTAGAAAGATACTCCGACCAGTGAAACGAAAGCGGCCAATATCGGTATAGCAACGAATGGAACCACAAAAGATACCAACAATAAAACGCTCAGAATCAAACCGGCTATGATCGAAATAAATATATTGAATTTTCCCATTTTTTTTCACCCCCTATTCAATGTTATTTATACCAATTTATGTTGCATATTTAATGCCAAATTGTGATTACAATAACCGCCCGTAAGAGCTTGTTATTTGTAATTATTCAAGTTGCCGCATGTCCGAATTGTCGGATATTCTTACATATTTCGTGTATATGCCCGCTCCGGTAAGGAGACCAAACGCAAAAAGGAAACTTCGCCTTGTAGGAGCAGCTTCCAGCCGCGAATTAATAGACGTCCCCCCGGAGTTCGTGTAACAAGTGACAGTCGTGCGGAGTTTATACCCCGGACATCTGTCACATTGTCGCATCGTTGGGTTTTGCAAAAGGATTGATAAAATCCACCCTAACCAATTTTGAATTTAGCATTATTAAGCCAGAATTTATCTCCATAGGTGCGCTTTAAATTAGGCTGTCCGAATGCTTACTCGCTCGCATTCGTTCTTTATTAAAGGAGAGAATTAAAAGAGTATCCTTCGACACGCTCAGGACGAACAGATTGGGCTTCGCTGCCGATTTAGGCAGAGCAGGTACGGTAGAATCATCTATGAGCACGGATTCGAGCAAAAAAAGGGAAGACACAGGGCGTAAATCCTAAACCTAGTATTTTCTCCTTTACATTTTTACGGCCCTGCGCTCGCAACACCACCTATATAATATAAATTATCTTAAATATAATTCCGCAAGGGGCTAATTGACTCTACAGCGTATACGGGCGGCTCCTCTGCCTCGCCGAGAAGTGTGCTGGAATTCGTTACGCTGTGCTCAGCATCTCGCAGTACTTATCGAACGCCGTAATCGTGTTTTCGACCGCCTTCCTGTGGTATTTCTGCAAAGTCCTCGCGAGCTTCTCAGTCTTCCTCTTTTTGATCTCGAAAAATTCCTTGTTGAATTCTCCGAAGGTTTCTATGTGCTCCCCAAACGGGTTCAGGTGATGCTCGAAAGGCTTTACCGTCGGCTTGATATCGAAAATGTTCTTCATGAAATCGAGATAGCCCAACTGCATGCACAGCCAGAACTCAAGCTGCATGTCCATCGCCTTCATCAGTTCATTCAGGAAATTCTTGTTTTGCTCCATAAATCCGAGGTAATTCTCTTTCGCGGCTTCCACTTGCTCATTTACTTTCTCTGGGACGTCCACGACTTTTAATCCGCTCGTCGTGTTCTTTTTCATATTGGCCCTCCTCAACGCTTTTTAAATATTATATATGCACGGAGTGTGCCGTAAATGCCTCGGAATTAAATGCAGTGTTCATGCAGTATTGAGTTCTTTCAAACGGCGGAAAGACCCGCAGGCAGTGTAGTGTGTCAGAATTTCTTACGAAGATGCCGTAGTGCGGTTTCGCTCTCATGAGACGGCGAACGCCTGATCTTAGGGTTCGGTAAGACCGAGCGCGTCGAGGAGCCTCCTGCGGAGCTCGTACGCCTCTCTCGCCCGGCTATTGGGGAATTTCTCCCTGGGAAATTTTTCTATCGCTTCTTCGAGGGAGCCGAGGCTGAATTCGGACGCGTTCTTCACGACGAGCTCGAAGGAGTGGTGTATTTCCACGTCGAGGTCGAGGAAGTCGAGGTGGTAGTGCACGGGCGGCGTGCACATGACGGTTATGGGGCTGCAGAGGACGCCCTTCCCTCTTATATCCGTGAAGTTCGCGAACGGAGTAGGCTGGTGGAGGTACCACTCGACCTTGTCCTTGTGCTTCATGAATTCTTCCATGAACTCATCGACGGTGTTTATCATGCGCGCGGCCTGTTATTCATTATGGGTCTAGATAACATTAGCATGTTAGAATACATGTTAAGTTATGGTAAATAAAGGGAAAAACAGGTATTT
>JBIOKC010000191.1:0-3853 GCA_044451425.1 Thermodesulfobacteriota bacterium | reverse complement strand
TATGAAATGTACGTAACAGGGAAAGACGGAAAAGAATCACGGGCGATGGAAATCGTATATACGAGAATAAAATAATTTATTGCGGAAGTCCGTCAGGGCTTATTCCGGTATTTATGCCAATTAAAAGGGGCCGCTAGCTGGCCTAGGAACTCTATCGGCATTTGTTCCTTAATCCCTAGCGGACCAACGTGGCGGTCTTTGGGATAGTAAAATGTCCCGAACAGCATATCGAAGATAACAAGGTTCTCTCCATAGTTGTTATTTCCCTCTTCTATCTTCTTCGAATGGTGCCACCTGTGAATATTCGGAGTAATGAATACGTAGTCGAGTATTCCCCCGTGCATATATACGTTACAATGGGTTAGTAAACCTATGAAGGCCGTAATTGAGCTGAAGTAGATAAACACATCGCCCGGGACGCCCATAATAAAGAGTAATGGTATACTGAACAAGAGACTGCAGAACGTATCGACGAAATGGAATCTCCCGGTGTTAAAGAACCAGAGCTTCTCCACACTGTGGTGAACCGAATGAAAACGCCACAGAAAATCCCAGGTATGAGCCAAGCGGTGCTTCCAGTAAAGCCCCAATTCGCTTACCACCATGGCTATTAGAACCTGAACCGCCATAGGCAGACCAGAGGGCCAGAATGAATAAGCGGTCTTATGACCCATCGTCTCTATGATGCCGCTTATCAGTAGAAGGAATAACGCCAGCTGTATTAGCCCTTTATTGAGAATCGTATGCGCGAAATCCGGAAATTCCTGCCCGTCTGATTTCACCCACTCTTCCCTGTATGGAGTGACCCTCTCCAGTATGAAGAGGGCGGCAGCCAGACTCAAGTACACGATGTTAAAGTAAAGAGTAGGTCTCCCCTGTTTTATCCCGAGATAAACCATGTATATGGGTATCCCAAGCAGCATCGGCCACATGATGTACGAAACCGTCTCTCTTGCGATATTCCTTACCATACTAGAGCCTTCTGCGTCATGCTTCTCGGTCTATAATTTTAAAACAAAATAGGCCGCTAAAATATAGAATATGCGGATTCCGATTATAAGATTAATTATACCCGTGAAATCTTAAGATAATTTGGAGATCCCTACATCTTCTAATCCAGGGACTGATTAAAGCAGGTGAAATTTACACGAAAACAGAAATAACATTCAACCAAGACCATAACGCAGCATCGGTCGAGCTCAATATTCGTAAACACTACTTCCACTTGATATTACAGCCGATGCTCGGAACTTGATCAGTGCTTACCGGTTCATCTAGCAGAATCCTGTCGAGCGCTTCTCTTATATTTTTACCTGTGACCGGTTTCCCGTTACCCGGCCTCGAATCGTCCATCTGTCCCCTGTATTCGCATTTCAGATCCGCGTCGAAGATGGAGAAATCAGGCGTGCAGGCAGCGTCGTAAGATCTCGCCACATCCTGCGTCTCATCGTACAAATAGGGAAATGGATAGCCGAGTCTGTGAGCGACATTTTTCATGTTCGAAGGAGAGTCCTCAGGATATTTTTCGACGTCGTTCGAATTGATAGCTATAAAGGACACCCCCTTGGGAATATAGTCATTAGCTAGCTCTACCAGCCCTCTTTGAATGTGCTTTACGTAAGGGCAATGGTTACAAATGAACATTATGACAGTAGCATTGTCGGATTTAAGCTCATCCAGACTGAACTCCTTTTCATCTATCGGACTCCATAGCCGAAAATGCGGGGCTTTAGTCCCCAGAGGCAGCATATTTGAAGGTGTGAGCGCCATTTCTATACTCCTTTTCTATCAATTTTTATCATCGACAAATTTAATAACCTTATGCGAGCCGTCACAGTATGGCTTTTACTCTGAACCCCCGCATCTGCAGAGAGCTAATCTCGGCTTTATCCTAAGTTCTTCACCCTTCGAGTCTCCAGCTTTTTGAGACCTTCCACTATAAGCGGCCCGTCATCGGGCACATCTATACGGCTGTCTTCACTCTTCTTAACCTCCGAACAAACGTATCAGGAATTCAGCGTGATCTTAAATCGCTACCGTACCTCTTTTCTATTTTCCTATTTTACATAGTATAACAGCTTTATCCCGGAGATCGCCGCTACGAATAAAACTCACGATATATTTTTAAAAACTACTAGACAGACAAGTCCGTCTGTATTATAGGGAACCATTCATATGCGAGAAAATCGCTAGAAACGCCGGACTAAACGAACGATACGTAAGCGAATGGCTGTGAGCGATAGTGACGGGTGAAATTGTCGAGTACAGTCCCCAAAACGGGAAATCTCATCTCCCCGGCGAGTATGCCGCTTCGCTCACGCGCAAGACAACCCCCCCAACAATATGGCGGTATCGACACAGTGGTTATCCGTATCGGGCTCGGTCGAGGATAAAATAGTCGAATGCTTTAAAAATGGAGGAGGCGGCCCCTATGAGGCTTACAATCGTCTCAACGAAATGATGGCCGAAGAGAGCAATCAGACAGTAATGGTACCGCTCATCTATTGTCACTTCCTCCTCAATCCCGGAATCAAGGAAAAGCTTGAGACCGGTATCGACGTATTGGACGTCGGATGCGGGAGCTGCTTCGCATTGCTAAAAATGCTAAAATCTATCCGAACAGCAGATTTGCCGGCTACGATCTATTACCGGTAGCGATAGAAAAGGGAAGAGCATAAGAGTACGGTTTAACCGATATCTCCTTCGAGGCCAAGGATTTTTCCAGATTCGACGAAGAGAAGAAATATGAGCTGATCACGACATTCGACGCCGTGCATGATCAGGCAGATTCCAACTGTGTGCTATCGAACATATACAGGGCGCTGAAAGACGACGGATTTTACTTTATACATGATATTAAGGGTTCGAGCCACGTCGGTAAAAACATAAACAACTCACTTGCTCCTTTCCCTTATACAGTATAGTGCATGCATTGCATGACTGTATCCATCGCCCAGAACGGCAAAGGACTAGGCGCTATGTGGGGTAGGGAACTTGCGTATGATATGCTGAGACAAGCGGGGTTTGCGAATATAGAAGTAAAAAAGCTCCCTCATAACCCCATAAATTATTATTACATAATCAGTAAGTGAGGTTATAATGAGTAATAGGAGATTGAGACACAACCAGCTGGGAGCACCGGCTCACACTTCCTGAGCCGGGGCTAGTTTATCTTCTGACGCGTATCTTCGAGAGGGGCTACTCTGGGCTCGTCGACGCCGCCATTGGGACTAACCGTATTAGTGGGGGGTTGCTTATTCTGATCGTTCGACTGGTAAGCGTCATCAGGTTCGTACCAATTCTCAAAATTGGATTTGTCGTTCCTTTGTACGGACGTTCCGTCGGACTTGTTGTTGCTATCCGCAGCAAAAACAGGATGCGTCAAAGAACTTAAAAACATAGCACTAAACAGAATAAGTATTATTTTCAACATTGTGCCTCCTTATGAGTATATAAACACGTATCCAGACTAAGGCGATGGTGATGCCACAGCGTCGAGAATGGGATTGCATAGAGAATTCTTCCATTTGCCCTCGATTACTGAAATACCGCCTAATGGAGTTATCTGTATCTGACCGCAATTTTCTATTTTGGAATCGGAAGCCGGCTCAATCGTCAATATTTCATTATTCACGTTTGTCGCGTAGTCCCTCCTCAACCCGTTGGGGACAAACGTAAAATTGAGCGGGTTGTTCGGATCAACTAAATTAGTCGATGCCACGAGATTGAGATCTGATTGAAACCTCTTTGTGTGAGCCGACAGCATGCACCATACCGTGGAATTTAAATTGCTGTCCCCCCTTTCCAATATCAGGGAGATTTTTTTATCTCCGGCCTTGTATTGATTATAACT
>JBIOKC010000190.1:0-3861 GCA_044451425.1 Thermodesulfobacteriota bacterium | reverse complement strand
TACCGTATTAAAAAGATATACAGGGGCGGCGAGTTGGACGCGGACGTCTATTCCCCTCTCGCACAGCCCGGACTCAATGTGAGGGAAGGCGATTACATACTCGCGGTAAACGGCAAAGCCATCGATACCGCCAAGGACCCCTGGGCTGCGTTTCAGGGACTGTCAGGCGATGCTGTCATCCTGACCGTGAACTCCGCACCAGACATGAAAAACGCGAGAGAAATAACCGTGAAAGTCATAACGAGCAGTGACGAACAGAAGCTCAGGTATCTAGACTGGGTTTCGCAGAACAGGGAGAAGGTGAATAAAGTAACGGAAGGGAAAGTGGGCTATGTCTATGTTCCTGATACGGGTACGAACGGCCAGAACGAGCTTGTACGCCAGTTCACCCCTCAGACGAGCAAGGAGGCTATTATCGTGGATGAAAGATTCAATGCGGGAGGCCAGGTCCCCGACCGTTTTATAGAGCTCCTGAACAGGCCGGTCTTAAATTACTGGGCAGTGCGAGAATTTAAAGACCAGAAAACTCCCAGCGTATCTAATAACGGTCCGAAGGTAATGATAATAAACGGCTGGTCGGGCTCAGGCGGGGATGCTTTCCCTTATTATTTCAGGAAGACTGGATTGGGACCGCTCGTTGGGACAAGAACTCTCGGCGGTCTTATCGGAATAAGCGGGAATCCGAGGTTCGTAGACGGGGGATATATTACCGCGCCGGGTTATGCATTCTGGAATTCGAACGGGAAATGGGATGTGGAAGGTCATGGTGTCGACCCGGATTATAAGGTCGAGGATCTTCCGGCCAATCTGAACGATTCTTCTGACCCTCAGTTGGATAAAGCGATCGAAGTAATCATGGACATGCTTAAAAATCATCCGCCTGAGCAACCTGTTAGACCTCAGTATGAAGACAGGTCGGGGGGCCGGATGATAGACCCGTAAAAAAAATAGGTTTCATAACTATACTCGCAGGACTCACGGGACTTGCGGGGATTTATCTTTTATACAGGTTAGGTAGGAGCCTCCCCGACACGGCCGTGATCGTCGTCGTGATTTCTGTTCTGCTTAGGGGGGTGTGCGGCACGATGGGAGGGGCTTTACTTTGGATGGGAAAGAGGTGGGGGAGTTACATGACAGCGCTCGCGTGGTCTTATCTCACGGTTGTTTCCCTATTAACATTGATTAGCTTATTCCACAGGGGCCTCGTGCTCTCTCCTGCTTTCTTGAGCAGTCATTACGACTCCTTCGGAAAGCCACTTGGGTGGTCTCTGATTAAAATACTCCTCGACGTTCCTATAGTTTATCTCTTGATAAGGGATCTCCTTCAGGAGCGTATGTTCGGGAAAACGGACTCAGCCTCTTGAGCGTATTCGGTGATTATTACGGATTATGTATATCGCGAATCCTATAGTGTATTTTCAGCGTAATGACCTAAAGTGGAAATGCAGCTTTTTTAATCGAGTCACAGGAAGTATACTTTTCCATTTGTAATCGAGTATGGGTGTGAAAGAGGAGAATCATTGAAATGACTGACAAAAAATACGAGAAGGCTGCTTTTTCCGGTGGCTGCTTCTGGTGCATGCAGCCCCCTTTCGACAGGCTTGACGGAGTTATTTCGACAACGGTCGGATATACGGGCGGGAAAGAGAAGAACCCGAACTACCACGAAGTGTGCTACGGCATGACCGCGCACCTGGAATCTATTGAGGTAACATACGACCCCGAACGGATTTCATACGATGAGCTGCTCGATGTGTTCTGGCTCAACATAGATCCGACCGATGACGGAGGGCAGTTTGTGGATAGAGGAAGGCACTACAAAACCGCTATCTTTTACCATAACGAGGAGCAGAAAAAGACCGCTGAGGAGTCAAAAAAGAACCTCGGAGACTCGGGGAGATACAAGGGGCCAATCGTGACGGAAATAAGACCGGCGATGGAGTTCTATCCCGCTGAGGAGTATCACCAGATGTATTACGAGAAGAACCCGATAGGATATTCATCCTATAAGACGGGATCGGGCAGGGAAAGGTATATAGAATACATGAAGAACATGAAGTAACCGGCGCCTAAACATAAAGGAGGTTAGTACTATGGCTGACGATAAGAGGTGGTTCGAGAAGCATGCGCCAGAGATGGCGGAGGGTTGGTGGAAATTCTATAATGCGGTCGAGGGAGAAACGGCGCTCGACAAAAAGACGAAGGCCCTGATCGCCGTTTCAGTAGCCGTGCACGGAAGATGCCCCCACTGCACCGGGTCGAGGATAAAGAAGGCGCTCGCGCTCGGTATAAGCAAGCAGGAGATAAGCGAAGCTATTATGGAGACAGCGCTTCTGTCCGCCGGGACAGAGATTTTCTGGGCGAAGGAAGTATACGACAAGTATCTGGGCTGATACCTGTATTAGAAACCGGCAAATATTAGTTATCTTGGAATTCCCACTTTTGACCCTGTGAAGAGCCGGATTCGCGCCTTGTTGTTTTTCCTACCGTGGGTATAATCATTTTCCCCGGTCGGGGTGTAGCGCAGTCTGGTAGCGCGCGGCGCTTGGGACGCCGAGGTCGGAGGTTCGATCCCTCTCACCCCGACCAATGATTTCAATAACTTACATCATTTTAAGAATTGCGCTATTATGCCATGTCAGTGGATATGTCAGTAACAGGTTCGGAAATATTGCCTTTTGTTAGTAGTTCGACCGCTTCCTTTAAGGAATTGTCCGGGTGTGTGTAACGCATCGTCATTTTAATGTCGGTATGTCCTAGTATTTTGCTAACCGCCACGATAGAAGCCCCACCCTCTATCATTCTAGTAGCTGCGGTATGCCTCAAATCATGAAATCGAAGCCCCACTATATTTGCTTTCTTGCATAGCCTTTCGAAAGCTCCCTTTAATGAGTCATGGCGTTTGTAAGGGCTCCCATTTTGGCTAAGGAATATGAACTCATTGCTACCCGATTTCAGCTTTTGTTCCAATAAGAGCTTCCTAAAAGCCGAGTTTATGGGTATTCGTCTGGTTGTCTTAGTTTTTGTGTTTGCATGCTCTATGGTTATAAGACCATTATCAAGGTCAACATTAGTCCATTTCAGGGTAAGGATTTCAGATTTTCTCATACCCGTATTAAGTGCCGCTATCAGAATGGGCTTAAGGTATGGATTGCATAAGCCTAAGAGTCTTTCTTGTTCTTCATGGTTAAGGATTCGCTCTTTTTGGTTATTAACCGATAATAACTTAGCCTCACTTACCGGATTCTCACCGAAAAACTTTTTCCATCGTTTTGCCAAGTTAAACAGGTGCCTTATTATCTGCAATTCCCTATTGACTGTGGCGGGTGCGACAACCTTAAGCCTTATCTGTTTGTAATCGTCTACATCTTTAGGTGTTATTTCCGATAATTTGCGACCCCCGAAGAGTTCCAAGAAATGCTTCGAGCCGTACTCATCCCTATACCATGACCGTTTTTTCACTACCTCCTTGCCGTGTTTAAGATATTCGACAGAAAATTCTTTTAGAGTAGGGATTACAGTGTCTAACATTTCGTATTGGCCAAGTTTAATTTGACGCTCTCTATTACGTAGAACCTCCCCGGCCATTGTTTTAGTTACAGCACCCCGCTTTCCTACCGATTCCCGCTTTAGCCTTCCGTCCGGCTTTCTATATTCAATTACCCATGAATCACCTCTTAAAAATACGCTCCCCATCTTATTTAGACCTCCTCTTATTAGATTCTGGAATAGTTGGTTCTTTGATTTTAAATCCTTCCCTTTTCATTATCTCGTGAATCCATCCTCGAATTAATTCCGAGCCAGTCATATGGTTCTGCTCTGCATACCTGTACATGAACTCTAGTTCCGTTTCGTCTAACC
>JBIOKC010000189.1:0-3861 GCA_044451425.1 Thermodesulfobacteriota bacterium | reverse complement strand
GTTCATGACATTCCTCAAAGCAATAGGACACGCCCTTCCCTTCTTGATTCACAGATTTGAGACGGCATTGATCATCGCCTATTTCGTTATCAGCGCCGGCTGATAACTATTGCCTACATAAAGAAATAGATATGGGCACCCAGTTCCAATCGGCCTGTTTCCAGCTGATAGTCGGGGGACTCATAGTCGTCGCCGTTGTGATTCTCATAGGCAAAAGCTTAAACTACATAGCTACAGCACTTAGCTTTTCCAGAACAAATCCGATCATGCCGTCCCTTCTGATGTAACCTTCGACATGCATATTGGAGAGGTTGTCGACAACGGGGACCCATTTGATGCTGCGCTCGCGCATGGCGCCAGCGACAACGGTGCTCGAATCCTTCATAGTGACGCAAACCGGTGTTGGGTTCATGAATTCGGAAACCCTCGTCCAAGGCCTTACTGCGGAGTCTACGGCGCGAAAAATGTCGGTGCGGGTAACTATCCCCCGTAGCTTACTTTCGCCATCTAGAACGCAGCAGAAATCACTGTCGTTGGCGATCAGAATCCTGACGGCATCTTGAAAAGAATCATCTGGTGAAAGCGTGACGGATAGCGGCTTTATGAAAGTTCCGAGCGGCTCAGCCTCCATTATCGAATAAGCAATAGGTATGTGCTGCCAGATATCGCTGCTCCTTCTTCTGACTGCATCGGCCAGGAATTCCCGAAATGGCGCAAGCGTACTCGATATCTGCTGGAAAACCTTCTTACCCATCACGGTGAGCTCCACATTAGTCCTCGCTCGTATGCTCGACTTCCTGTTCCGGTCCTCGAGAAGAGCCATCTCACCGAAGAAATCGCCTGCCCCGAGAATAGCTATCTTCAACTCCACTCCTTCTTCCGGGGATTTTCTCACTACTTCGACCTCGCCGGACTCGATTATATAAAAATTATTCGATGGATCTCCCTCTTTGAATATATAGTCGCCCGGCTGAAAATGCGCTTTGGATATACGCTCCGTCTGGTCGCTTTTCGGATGGGCGAGGTCGCGGGAGTAGAATATTTCCCACGCCCAGTCGAATCCCACTTTAAGCTGATGTGACAGGGTCGGCAGCTTGAACAAATATACAGACCGCCACAGGAACCAGGCCATGAAACCGGATATATGAAACCCGAGAAATTCAGCGACAGCATTATGCCCGCCGATAGCGCACAACTCTCCAAGCAGTTTGAAACGAAACGGTTTCGTCTCCTGTGATTTTAATAACCTCACAATATTATTCGCCGCCTGTCTCCCCTGCCTCTCCGCAAACTGGCCTGTCGTCGGGCTCGGCTTTTTGTCATAATCATTGATAATAAGGGCGCAGTCTCCTATCGCCCATACGCTCCCGAGCCCCATCACCCTCATATCGGGTTCGGTAAGCAGCCTCCCTTTATCCTTCGGTACGTCGAGTTTATCTATAATGGGAGACGGGGCGTTCCCGACGGTGCATACGATCGTAGCGCCCTCAACAATGCTGCCGTCATCGAGTCCCACGCCATCCGGATTAACGAACTTGGCTCGTTTCTTCAATAATACATTGATGCCCGCCTGCTCCATCTTCATCCTCGCGAAATCCCTGAGGTCAGAAGTGACCTCCGGCAAAATCTGATCATGCGAATGAATCAGAGTGACCTTTATCTCCTCTTTGGGAACATTCCTGTAATACTTATAAGTGTCCCTGACTAAATCATTTATTTCCCCGGCGACCTCAACGCCACTGAAGCCCCCGCCGACGATAACGAACGAGAGATACCAGCGCCTCAGGTCGACGTTATCGGCGATCTCCGCGTTCTCCATCTGCTGAAGGACGTGGTATCGGAGCGCAATCGCATCACCGATTGTCTTTAGCGGATACGCATGGTCGGCCATACCTGGTATGAGACCGAGATTAACGTCCGAGCCGCAAGCTATTACAAGATGGTCGTAGTACATCATCCCCTTGATCCCACGGTCTCCGACGAACTCCACGTAATTGTTAAGTACATCTATATGGCTTATATCTTCTGTCCTGCAGTACACTCCGGGAAGCATCTGTCTCAGCGAAACTGCAACAGGCTCGGGACTTATCGACGCTCCCACAACCTCGGCAAGCAGTGGCTGAAAAACCATGTAATTCTCACAGTTAAAAAGCACAATGTCGGCTTCTTCCCTAGTGAGCTGAGCGCGAAGGGTTTTGGCGCATTTGACACCTGCGAATCCGCCGCCGATTATGAGAACCTGTTTTTTCGCCATATTTACACGCTCCGTACATTCATCGTATCATCCCGATGTTAAGCTGATGTTAACGACAATCCGAAATAAAGACTCAAATTATCTACGAAAGATTATGAAGCTTCAGGGTTACGTGTATAGCAAATTCAACTTTCCGACTCGGCTTCATCATTCAGCATTTCTGATTTTTATCGGAAACACGACTCCCGATCTTTTGCCGGTCCTATCCTTGTAAACAATAAGGGTCTCGAGCTCTCCAGGAGCCGGAACCTTCGACACAAGCCTTTTCACATCGAAATTAACGGATGTTTCGCCACCGGTCTTGCTCTTCTCAACAACTATATTATCCACCAGGAACGAATTGCCGGGAAAAGGATAAAGGTCTATACCGCTTACACCGTCAACATTTTGAAGCAGGAGGCTGACCGTGAATTCGTTCTCACTCTTATTAGCAGTTTTGACACCGATCTTGAAAGGAAGCCCGGCAGCAGGATAGCTCACGGGCAGTCTTGGCCGCCACGAGGCAAATAGATCCGAGTTTACACTAACCGGTTTGTCAGAGACCGGGAGCTTCAAATGGAGCTCAGTTTTCCCGGGGATGCAGATGTCCTTGCAGCTGATCCATGATACCTTAGCCGCTAATGTAACCGTAGAGCCTGATTTGAGACCGGAGGACGCCGTTACCCTGGCTGAGAGCAGAAGTGTGTCCTCGTACCCGTAATCGGTTAGATTACCCGCTCCTTTAAGGAGAGACGGTACAGGCCATTTGATATCGCCGACTTCGAATCCCTCGGGTAGCCCAAACTCGACTGAAGTAGGAAGACCCGAATCGCCGGGATTTTTCCAGTATATGTGCCAATCGGGATCCATCTCGAACAAGACCGCGAGTTCGAAAGCCGATCCCAGCTTTATAGCAGAAACATCCGTGAGGATCTTTGCCCGCACGGGACTGGGCTCTACTCCGGCATCACATCTGATCGAGGGAACCGATAAAACAAACAACGCCGAAATCAGGATTAGAGCCGATCTGGTCATCATATTCTCCATTTGACGATTGCGCGACAAGTAGCTGAGACGCGCGTTTTCGCGCTTAACATCACTTGAACCACTCCTCGGGAGACACCCTCACCGCAAGTACCTCTCCGTGCACGCATTTGTCTTTCCCCGAGAAAAGCTCGCAGGCTACGAAGCTCTTTTTCCCTTCTTTCTTTTCGATCCTCGCCTTAAGCGTAACCGCACCGGATATAGGGGTGGGCCTGTGATAATCGAGCTTCATCGACGCAGTAACGTACCAGATTAAGGGCTCGCTGTTGAGCTCCCTCCCTTCCTGCCTGTACGCATCGGCTATCGCCGTGCATATGGAATGGCAGTCGATAATAGTTGCTATTATACCTCCGTTAAGGAAGTCATCCGGGCCAGCCTTGTGATTAATAGACGGCAAGAAGACGGATAGAGATTCATCCCCCTCCCACCGGCTTTTGAGATGAAGCCCCTCCTTATTCCCGCTCCCGCACCCCCAGCATCTGTTTTTATCCCAGTAGTCCTGAAACGGCTTTCCGCTCATCGAACGATCTCCTCGTCGTTTCTTAGTACCTTTATCAGATGTCCATACTATAACGACTAAACGC
>JBIOKC010000188.1:0-3883 GCA_044451425.1 Thermodesulfobacteriota bacterium | reverse complement strand
TTATTATACTCGCCGCGAGATTTACGGCCGAGGAAGTGAGGAATGTAGCCGACGTCGGCAGCCTGTTCTTCCTCGGAGTATTGTTTTTCATAGCTCGGCCGTTGAGCGTATTCATGTCCACGTTCGGAAGCGGCCTTAATCTGAAGGAGAAGGTGTTCCTGTCCTGGATGGCCCCTCGCGGTATAGTAGCCGCGGCTGTTTCTTCGGTGTTCGCTCTCAAGCTCGCTCAAGCCGGGTTCAGCCAAGCGGAGTACCTCGTAAACATAACATTCCTTGTTATAACGGCGTCGGTAACGGTTTACGGCATAACGGCATACCCGCTCGCCAAGCATCTGGGCATCGCGAGACCCAACCCTCAGGGGATACTCATACTGGGGGCCCATAGCTGGGCGAGGTCTATAGCCAAATTCCTGCAGGGGGAAGGATTTCAGGTCACTATGGTCGATTCCAACTGGTCTAATGTGGCGACCGCGCGTCAGGAAGGATTGAAGACGTACTACGAGAATGTCCTTCAGGAGGACGTGCAGGAGAATATAGACTTCGACGGCATAGGGAAGCTGCTCGCGCTCACTCCGAATGACGAGGTTAATTCCTTGGCGGCGCTCCATTTCGTCGAGTACTTCGGCAGGTCGCAGGTTTACCAGCTTACGAGACAATCGAGAACGAGGGCGATGTCCGAAGAAACTATTCCCAAGCACCTGAGCGGGAGGCTTCTGTTTACGCCCGAGGCGACGTACTCAAGCCTCTCCAAGAAGTTCGGCTCGGGGGTGGTCATAAAGAAGACACCGCTCACGGCTGAATTCGGATTTGAGGCGTTTAAGAGCCTTTACGGCGACAAGGCCATGCTAATGTTTTTAATAAAGGAGAGCGGGGAGCTGCTGGTATTCGCACATGACAATCCTCCCGTGCCCCAGCCCGGACAGCAGATCGTCGCCCTGATCGAGAATTCTAAAGTCGGCTGATTGAGAGCCGCGGGCTGATTATCCGTGCTAAGCCTGCGCTTTGTTTCACCCATGTCCCTGCCATCTGAATTGTCGGTCTCAAGCCGAGTAGACGTTTTGGTCCCCTCATAATTATCTCTGGCATAAACATGAAAATGTTCATACAATTGTATAAAACCTGTCGTATTCGTTTCCGGCGGGTCAGGGGATGTTTCTCATGTCAAAAACTCGTTTCTACGCGTGATGGTTCCGGGGATTCCGTTTAAATGAACATTTCCTGATCGGGTTCTCGGTGATAATAGTGCTTGGCATAGGATCCTACTGGGTTTCCTGGCGGGCGGGTGTGCCTGCCATAATGCTCCTTCTCGCGTCGGGTTTCATCGCGGGGCCCCTGACTGGTCTTGTCAACCCGGACAGGATATTCGGCGAAATTCTCCTGCCCGTGGTCTCGGTCTCCGTTGCCGTGGTATTGTTTGAAGGCGGGATGAACCTCAAGTTCTCGGAGCTCCGGGAGATAAGGGGTGTGGTCTTAAGCCTCGTGACAATCGGGGTCTTCGTTACCTGGGCGGTCATCGCTATCGCGGCTCATTTCCTCTTCGGGTTCGACCACGGCATCGCCGCCCTGCTCGGTGCTATTCTCGTCGTCACCGGGCCCACTGTAATCATGCCGCTTCTGCATGATTTAAGGGCTTCGGGAAAAATAGGCTCCATAATGAAATGGGAGGGGATAGTCGTCGACCCGTTAGGAGCTCTCCTCGCCGTGCTGGTATTTCACGTAATAATCGCAAGCGGGGTCTTACGGGCGACGGAACTAGTTGGCTGGAGCGTGCTCAAGACATTTGCCGTCGGCGGTTTCATCGGCGTCGCGTGCGCGAGGATGTTGATCCATATATTGAAGAAGTACTGGGTACCGGACTACCTTCAGAACTCCGTCACGCTTATGACCCTTATTGCTGCGTTCACGGCGTCGGACTATACTCAGCGAGAGTCCGGATTCATCACGGTCACTATAATGGGCATCGTCCTAGCTAACCAGAAGACCGTGAGCATAAAACACATTATGGAATTCAAAGAGACTCTGCGAGTGCTGTTCATTTCGAGCCTCTTCATTATCCTCGCTTCAAGGCTCACTCTCAAAGATCTGCAATACGTATTTAATTGGAGGGGCGCGTTGTTTCTGGGAGTATTGTTCTTTATCGCAAGGCCGCTCTGCGTATTCCTGTCAACCTATAGGAGCGGTTTGAATTTAAAAGAGAAGCTGTTTCTTTCATGGATAGCGCCCCGGGGCATCGTGGCGCTTCAGTGGCTTCGGTCTTTGGTCTGAGACTCATGCACGACGGGATCAATCACGCGGATCATCTGGTCAGCATTACGTTCCTCGTTATCACCGCAACAGTGCTAATTTACGGTTTGACAGCGCCGCCTCTGGCAAAGAGGCTCGGTATCGCAAAACCCAATCCTCAGGGAGTGTTATTCGTCGGCGCTCATTTCTGGGCGAGGGCGATAGCGAAGTGCCTTCATGATTACGGTTTCAAGGTGTCTCTCATCGATTTGAACTGGACGAATATTTTCTCGGCGCGCCAGGACGGTCTCAAGGCGTATTATAAAAATATAATTCTCGATAAAGTTTCCGAGCACATTGACTGCGAAGGGATAGGGGAGCTCTTGGCTCTCACTTCGAACGACGAGGTGAACTCGCTAGCTGCGCTGAGCTTCGTCGAAACCTTCGGCCGCTCACAGGTCTATCAGCTGACCACACAATCGGGCCGCAATCCCGCGTCGGACGGCGATACGGTTCCGGAATTGTCGGGGAGGTTCTTATTCCGCCCTGGGGCTACATACGAGAACATTACGATGAAGTTCGGCTCAGGCGCAGTGATAAAGAAGACGCACCTCACTTCGGAGTTTAATTATGATGCGTTCAGGACTCATTACGGCGATATGGCGATGCCGCTATTTCTTATAAAGGAAAACGGGGAGCTGCTGGCTTTCGCTCATGATAACCCGCCCGCTCCCCAGCCGGGCCAGCAGATCGTCGCGCTGATAGATAACTATAAAGTCGGCTGACGCGGAGCAACCGGAGCTAATTCGGGGGCGGGATTTGTTTCTAGTGGGTCGGGTTAAGGCAGTACTAAGAGAGTTAAGGAAATAGTTGCCGGATTGCAGAGAGTTAATCAGGCGGTGATAGCGGCCAGTATGAAGCTCAGGATAAACAGGAGCACTATTATGCCCATCATGACACGTGGGGGTTTCGCGCTATTGCCCCTGTGGGCATTGGGTACGCTCGTCTGCGCGAAGCTCTCCCTTCTTTCCATAAGGCCCTTCTTGTCAGCCGTGTGTATTTTGGGTTTAGCCGACTCTTCAGCTTCCTTTACCCGGACTTCTTCCTCTACGGCTTCAGCCTTTTCTCTTATTCCCTCGGTGCGCTCTTCCGCAGTCATCGTTCTCCGCTTCTGCTGCCGGTTTTTGACTGAGCCCGGCCGGTGCAAAATTATATCGTATTATCTCGAGATTACCACATGAGGTCCAAACGCGTATTCCTGGGCGACTTTAAGCTGATACTTGAGCTCCTTCACGAGTATACGCTGCAGGTCGCTCCACGCGAGCATACCGTAGTATTGTCCGTCGGGGCCGAGTATGAAGAGGTGGGAGATCGTGTGCTCGTTCATGAGGTCGAGGCATTCGTAAAAGCAGGTATCGAGTGTCACCGTGCGGATATAAGTGGTCATAATATCTGCTATCCTGACCTCGGAAGGTTTTTTCCCGAGTGCGACGATCTTAGTTGCGAAATCCGAGTGACCGACGACGCCCGCGATCCGGCCTTCCTTCATCACGCCCGTCGTTCTCACCTTGAAATTCCTCATCTTTAGCGCGGCTACATCGGCCGTGTCTTCAGCATCCACAAAAAACACCTTGTCCCTCGCGCCGATCAAGTCACGCAC
>JBIOKC010000187.1:0-3892 GCA_044451425.1 Thermodesulfobacteriota bacterium | reverse complement strand
GAATATATATCTATCGGAGTGTTGCATGTACTACACAGAGAGAATTATAGCATTTTCCTCGGTGCCCTATAAATTCAGGTCGGACACGCTTCAAGTAAAGATTAGGGACGGATGTCGAGCCCGCCCCCATTCAGAATCGTCGAAGATTTATTATCGATTTACCGATTTGCCTGATTAATCCCTGATTATCAGGGCCATATCGCGTTACCGGACGCGTCTTTAATTTCGGAGTGCCAAGTGTCTTCAACCATTTTTACGACGCTTTCGGGCATCGGCACATAGTCAAGAGCCTTTGCAGATTCCCCGCCGTTCTTGTAAGACCAGGCGAAGAACTTCAACACCTCTTTGGCTTCCGCCGGGTTAGTCTGTGTTTTATACATCAAAATGAAAGAAGCTCCCGTAATCGGCCACGAATTTGCGCCTGGCTGGTCGGTAAGCACCATATAATAGCCCTTCGCGTTTGCCCAGTCGGCGCTCGCCGCTGCGGCCTGGAAGTTCTCGGAAGTCGGCGAAACGAAATTACCGTTGTGGTTTTTCAGCTGCACCGAGGCCATCTTGTTCTGAAGAGCATAGGCGTATTCCACATAACCGATGGAGCCGTCGACCTTGCCGACGAAAGCGGCCACGCCCTCGTTTCCCTTACCTCCTACTCCGACAGGCCACTTCACCGCCTTGTCGTTTCCGACCTTGTCTTTCCACTCGGGGCTCACCTTCGAAAGATAGTTGGTGAAAATCCAGGTCGTTCCCGAACCGTCGGCCCTGTGTACGACCGTTATGCTCTTGTCGGGCAGGGACACGCCGGGGTTCGTTCCCGCGATTTTAGGGTCGTTCCACTTATTTATCTTTCCCAGGTAAATGTCGGCCAGCACGTCTGGGGTCAGCTTGAGCTTCCCGGCTCCGATGCCGCTTATTTTCACCACGGGCACGACGCCGCCCATTATCATCGGAAACTGCATCAGACCCGCCTCGTCCAGCTCTTCGGGGTTGAGAGGGGCGTCCGAAGCGCCGAAATCGACGGTCTTCGCCTTTATCTGCTTGATTCCCCCTCCCGATCCGATGGACTGATAATTGAGCTGAACGCCTGTGTCCTTGTTGTACGTATATGCCCATTTCCCATAGACAGGGTATGGGAACGTAGCGCCCGCTCCTGTTATCATGGTGGCCGCGCTTGCCGTAAATGATAATCCGATCACTCCCGCTGCGGTAATCAACGATGTTTTAAAATATTTCAAAAATTTGTCCATATATTTTCCCCCTTTGAATAAATGCTTTGTGAAAAGCTACTGGGCATTTGTTAAGATTCGGTTAACAAGTGATTAATATCCTATTAACCGGTACGCTACGCAAGCCGCCTGATCGGCCGCGGGGCGCAAGATTCGATTGACACTTTCGACTTCTCAATTAGCCTTTAACGTATTGCACCAAAGGGGGAATATCGGCCTATGGCTAAGATGAGAACTGCGCAAGTTACAGAGCAGGGAACTGCGAACCCGGATTCGGGGTCGTTCTCCGTATGGAATCGGTAATAATATTTTCTAGATATAACCCTATTGGTTAACATCATATTAAAAAGGGAGGGTATCCAATGAAAGCTACGGTTTATCACGGGGCGAGAGACGTCAGGGTCGAGACAGTGCCGGATCCGAAAATAAAGGACCAGAACGACGTGATTCTAAGGATCACTAAGAGCGCCATCTGCGGCTCCGATCTCCATTTCTACAGGGGCAGTATTCCTATCGATGACGGCTTCGTAGTCGGTCATGAATTCATGGGGGTGGTGGAGGAAGTGGGGAAGGGCGTAAGGTATTTTAAAAAAGGCGATAAAGCCTTGGCTCCATTCTGGGTGAGCTGCGGTGTCTGCGTCAATTGCAGGAACGGCTACCCGACATCGTGCACGGGCGGAGGCGGATGCTTTGGGTTCGGCGAGCAGCTGGGCGGGTTCTGGGGAGGGCAGGCTGAGTATGTGAGGGTGCCCTTTGCGGATACTACGCTCGAAAAAGTGCCCGAAGGCATCGCTGACGAAAGGGTGCTCTTTCTCGGAGATATATTTTCGACCTCCTATTTCTGCGCGGAATGGGGGAACATAAAACCCGGTAATACCGTGGTTGTGTTCGGAGACGGCCCGCTCGGCCTCCTCGCTACCGCCTCAGCGAAGCTCTTCGGCCCCTCGCGTATAATCACCGTCGGGCACCATGACTTCAGACTCGATCTGGCCGTGAAGATGGGATGCGACGTACCTGTAAACTCGAAGAAAGAGAACGCAGTCGAAAAAATACTTGAGATCACTCACGGGCAGGGAGCCGACGTCGCGCTCGAGTGCATAGGCTCTACACACGCCGTGCTCGACGCGATTAAGATCGCGAGGCCCGGCGGAACCATCTCGTTCATAGGCTTCATGTTTCAGGAGCTGCCGATCCCTATGCTCGATTTTTATTTAAAGGACCTTACGTTCAGAGGCGGAGTCTGCCCCGCAAAGAATTACATCAGGAAATTAATGCCTCTTATCGAATCGGGCAAAGTGGATCCCACCGTCGTCATAACGCATGACCTTCCGCTGTCTGACGCGCCTAGGGGATATGAGCTGATGGACAGCAAGGCGGAAAAAGCGATAAAGGTCGTGCTTACCCCGTAATCGCGGCCGTATATCTCGTCGTGTAGACTAGGTATAAGAAGTATATAGCTAACAGAAGCCCGGCGACTCCGTTTCCGGGTTCATTCGACTATGGACTCCATTCTTTCACCCGTTCTTTCGCCCGTCTCTTCGCTCCCCTGCCGAAACCGTCGGTGGTGAGAATTAATGCATTATATGTATGGTTATTATCTATTTCTCGAATAATACTGAATATTAATTGTTACTTTACAACAACGATTTAAATGTTGATAATACTCTATAATATTCACAGGCAGATGCAACTAATTACTGTCGAAAGAAATCGGCGATCTGAGCGGTGAATAGTTAACTCCTTAATTTCTCGTCATTTCTTGAGGACAATACCTTGAGGACAACACATGGTCATCAATCGGGATTCTCTGGGCGTAACCGAAGAGAATAATTTCCTGCAGCTTTACTACGACCGCCATTCGAACACCTTGATCGCTGATTTCTACAGGGCCATAGGACAGGGTTACGGATTGATAAGCCTCTGGACGCGCCGCGCGTCGGTAAAGATTTATAGCAGGTTATCGAAGTCCGGGGAGCGGCTGAGCTCTGAAGACCCGGTGCTTTCTCCTTCGTCCCCGCATCTCTACACGAATGTGCTGCAAGTGCATAAGAAGAACTGTGAATACGACGGTTACGAATGGCGCTCCGTCGAGCGCATTGATCTCAACACCGAACATTCTGAATCGATTACCGTGAGCGAGGGTATAGGCATAGAATCATCGCTCGAAAAAACACGGATAAGCTCACTCCACGGTGCGAGCGCGGACGGCAGTGAGCTTTACTGCTCGGTGGCGTTTCAGAAGAGGGGAGGGGACAAGGTCTATCCGACGGAATACTATCTGTCGAGATTCATTATCGGCGAGGGCAGGTTCGAGAAAATAACGAGGCTTACAGCTAATTTCCTTTAGGGCTCGGGATATCGGGCATGACGCGGAAAATCGCGGGCGCGTCACGTCCCGCTCGTCTTTTCCCGCTCGGGTCGGATGCGCTTAAACCGCGGAGCTAAGTTTCTGGCGAAAATCGCTTAATTATTGGTTACACTATAACGCCATACGACACGACGGAGGTTGTATTGATGAGATACGCAGTTCTTGTATTCGTGATAACGGTTCTTGCCGCGGGTTATACGCTGGCCGCGGACACGCAGACTACGAACAATCAGCAAAAGCCCATCCGGACGTATTCCAAACCGGAGGCGTCTTCCATGGCCGGCAGGTATAGTAGGGCGCT
>JBIOKC010000186.1:0-3899 GCA_044451425.1 Thermodesulfobacteriota bacterium | reverse complement strand
TGATAGAACCCGGCAAGAACTCAGCCACTATGAGGGAGATAGACGAGCTCAAGGTAAGGAGGGCGCTCGAAAACAAGATAGTAGCCGAGCAGCTTACGAGTCACGGCTTTACAAAGGGAGAGGTCTCCGCAAAACTAAACCAAATGAGTGACGAGCAGGTGCATCAGATGGCTTCTCTCGCGGACAGAATCCCGGCGGGCGGTGACGGAGGACTAGGAATTATAATAGGCATACTGGTTATAGTGGCGCTAGTGCTTCTTATCATATTGCTTTTCAAGAGGATATAGAGCCCGGAGTCGGGAAATACCATCAGATTCCGAATGCACAAAATACCAACTCTCGTAATTATTTTACTCTCAATCATGATCTCCGGCCCGGCCTGCGTCCCGAAGAATGCGGGAAGTGACGTAAAACCCGAGGTACAGAACGGAAAGGTCATCGAGGGGGTACCATTCGTCAAGCAGAAAGATAATTTCTGCGGCCCCGCCGCCTTGGCATCCGTCATGGAGTATTACGGTGACGACGTCTCCCAGGAAGATATAGCTGCCAAGGTCTATACGCCGAAGCTCAAAGGAGCACTTATATCCGACATGGAGAACTTTGCCAGGGACAGAGGCTATCAAGCCGTGACGATAAACGGGAGCATAAACAAGCTCGAAGGAATGTTGAATGAAGGAATCCCTGTCATTCTGCTCGTAGATAGGGGCAAGTGGAAAGTCAGCGTCCCTCACTACTACGTCGTTTACGGTTACGACAGGGGCGAAGAGGAATTCATACTCCACACGGGAGACAAAAGCAGCCAGGAGATCAAATTCGACAAGCTCGAAAGTGAATGGGGAAAAATGAACAGTCTTATGCTCGTTATCAGAAAGTGAAGATTACGCATCTGATATTTTTCGCGTCTTTAATTGTAGTATCGCTGATATGCTCGGGATGTGCGTCTATCTACGGCTCGTATCTAATGGAAGACCCCCTCAGCGTGGAAGAGCACAATAATCTGGGCGTAATCTACGAAAGGGAGGGTAAGTATGACCTCGCGATTAGGGAGTATAAAAAAGCTATTTCCGGAGACGGTGACCTCGTAGTCCCTCTTGTCAACATCGGCAACGTTTACGTCAAGCAGGGCGAGTACGATGAAGCGGAGAAGTATTATAAAAAGGCACTTAAGAAAGACAAGCATGATATAGAGGCCGCGAATAACCTAGCGTCCCTTCACGTCAAGATCGGGAGGGATTATGAAGAAGGTATAGATACGCTTCTCACCGCGACGGAATCGCAAAAGCCTTTACCAGCATATGCACTCGACACGCTCGGAGTTTTATACTTTAAGACCGGAAACCGCGAGAAGGCGGGAGAGATTTTGAACGAAGCCTGCAAGAGCGCTTCCGGTGACGAAAAATTAAAGAACGAGATAAACGAGCACCTGAGAGAGATCGAAGAAAGCAGCGTATGTAAATAAAACGTTAAGTCTCAACCCTTCAACAGTCAGTTATTCATAGCCTAACACAGTACCCGTTTCGATCTTCCTTCCCGCGAGAAACGCCCCGGAGTCGAGCCTCTTTCCTCCTTCGATCTGAAGCTCGATGATATCGAGCGCCCCCTTTCCCGCCGCGACCTTCAAAACCCCTTTCCCCGCATATATTACCGCTCCGGGCCTGTCTTCACCTTCCGAAACGACCGAATTATAAATCTTGAGAAGCTTCCCGTTAAAGTACGTAAACGCTCCGGGCCAGGGGAGCATGCCCCTGACCACGTTCCTTATCTCCTCCGCCGGTCTCGTCCAATCGATCCTACCGTTGTCTTTTTTCAGCATTGGGGCATAGGTAGCGAACGAATAATCCTGCTTGACGGGATGCAGCCTTCCGTGTTTAAGCCCGGCAACAGCTTCTATAAGGAGCTCGGCTCCGAGAATCGAGAGCTTATGAGACAGCGTCTCACCCGTATCGTCATAATCTATCGGAATTTCACGCCTCAGCAGTATGTCCCCTGTGTCCATACCCTCGTCCATCCGCATAATGGTGATGCCCGTGACAGTCTCCCCGCGTACTATTGCCCAGTTAACGGGCGCCGCCCCCCGATACTTCGGAAGCAGGGACGCGTGTACATTTATGCAGCCTAATCGCGGGAGCTCCAGTATCGTCTTAGGCAGAATCTTTCCATAAGCCGCTACGCAGACCAGGTCGGGGTTTATATTCCCGAGCTCTTTTAGGAATTCTTCCGTCCTGATTTTAGAAGGCTGAAGGACAGGAATACCGTGCTCTATCGCGATTATCTTCGTCGGCGGAGGCGAGGCCCTGAGTCCCCTGCCCCTGGGTTTATCAGGCTGAGCCACGAGAGCTGCGACCTCGTCTTGAGACTCTATCAACGCTTTTAGTGATGGTACGGCAAATTCAGGTGTACCCATGAAGACAATTCTCATATCCCTGGATTATATTCGGAAGCCCCCAGGTATTCAAACCTCTAAGGGCGCGGGAATCGGGCAAAGAGAAGATTATCGGCGTGGCCAGATTCTAATTCTGGAGATATATAAACAAGCGATGTAATTCCCAGGATGTGGAAAACCTACTGAACTTCTTCTTCAGGCTTTTCCGAGACTGCTTTAGCGAACTCTTCGGTTATCCATTTTTTGATTTGCGACTGAGAACCCTTGCCTATTATTTTCCTAACATTCTTCAAAGATATAACTGCCTTAGCCGCAGATCTGTGTCCTCCGGCGCTTCCGATATCCTTGAACAATTCCCTTACTAATCTGCCCGCGCTTTTCACGTAACCCACGTTTCTCACCGAGATGATAAGGTGTGAATTCGCCAGTATACCGAATGCCACGGACCATTCTACACCCTTCACCTGTATCCCGAAATCGGCCATTTTCGGTATCAGGTATTCCCTGTCCACCCTGCCTACGTTGACGAAAAAAATCTGTCCCTCGATCCAATGCGCGGCAAGTGCCCGGCCGAGCGATTTTATTTCGGAAGGCGGGACTTCGGCGCGCTCTATTCGTCTCAATAAGCCTAGGTTCGTGTGTGGATAAAGGAATGTAAACGCTTCGACATCGTCCGGATCGGCGTCCCGGTTAAGCATGATCGTATCCGTCTTGATTCCGTAGAGGAGCGCAGTAGCTAGTCTCTCCGATATAACTGTCTGCGAAGCCCTAAGATACTTGGTAAGGATCGTGGAGGTCGCTCCCTCTTCCGTCCGTATTTCCTTGAACTTGGCATCGTAAGAGCCCACCAGGGGATGATGGTCTATCACAGTGTCCACAGGCGGAAGATCGGGGCCGAAAAACGGAGGCTGCACATCGAGAAGCGCAATAGAGTCGAACTCCTTGAGATCCTGAAATTTGAGCTCCTGTAAATCGATTTCAAGAAGCTCTATCATTGCGACGTTCTCGGGGCGAGAGATCTTGTCTCCGAGATGTCCGATAAAGGCGGTCTGCTTATTCCTTTTAAGAAGAACCCTGAGAGCGAGCGCACTTGCTATGGCATCGGGATCGGGGTAGTCATGAAGCAATATCAGCATTTTCTTCGCGTTGACGTGTACCTTCCTCAACTCGTCAACCCTGAGGTCCGTTCTGGCCAGCTTCTCCTCACGAGCTATTTCTTCCGAAAGCAGTTTATGAAACGCGACGAACCTTACCGACGGGGGCGGCTCCTCTTTGTGCTCTCCGTTGCTTACGATCATCGGGGTCTGTGGGTAATGCACTGAAAGCTCCTTCGTAGTGTCGGGAGTGAATGACCTGCTCTCAATCATGATCACGGAAAAGTTCCCGGTCTGATTCAGGGCTTCCTCGAGAGAGCTCACCCAGATGACCTCTCCCCGTTTAGAGAAGAGCCCGAGGAGGAATGAATCGAAATCCCCGATAAACAAATATCTTCTCAGCTCTTTCTGCATTACTATCC
>JBIOKC010000185.1:0-3909 GCA_044451425.1 Thermodesulfobacteriota bacterium | reverse complement strand
TAACTCACGCGCCTCCCGAAGGCTACAGGGTATACGACCTCGGGGAGATATGGACGGAAGAGACCGGCCTGCCGTTTGTTTACGCGGTATTCGCCGTAAACGAGGGTGTCGCGCTGGGAAATGACCCGGACGCCCTTCTTCAATCCAAGGCATACGGTCTCGGCATTACAGGGAAGATAGCGAAGCTCGAATCCGCGAGAACGGGACTCGATGAATCGATATGTTATAAATATCTCACCGAAAGGATAAGATACGACCTCGGAGATAAAGAGACACGGGGAATAATCAAGTACAGCGAATTTCTGTCCAGACTGGGCGAGAGCGAAAAGATATCGCGCGTCGGAATATATTCTCAATAGAGAAAAACTCAAAGGAGAAACAAATTGAGCAGAATAAAAATGAGGCTCGGACACAGCCCGGACCCCGACGATGCTTTCATGTTTTACGGCATAGCTGCCGGGAAAGTGACTTCGGACAAAATCGATTTCGAGCACGTCATAGAGGACATTCAATCGCTCAACAAGCGCGCTCTCAATAAAGAACTTGAAACTACCGCAATCTCCGCACACGGATATCTGAAAGTTCAGGACGATTACAGAATCATGTCCTGCGGCGCGAGCATGGGAGAAGGATATGGTCCTATTGTGGTATCGAGTGTGCAGACTGACGACCTCAACGGGAAGGAGATAGGGGTCCCAGGGAAGCTCACGACTGCGTTCCTGCTCCTGAGCATTTACGCGGAGGGCTTTATCCCGGTAGAGATGCCTTTTGACGAGATCATGCCGGCAGTCGCCAGGGGCGAAATAGATATCGGCCTCATCATCCACGAGGGACAGCTTACTTACAGGGACTATGACCTGGAGCTGGTGCTCGATTTGGGCGAGCAGTGGCAAATAGAGACCACACTTCCCCTGCCCCTCGGGCTGAACGTCGTAAAGCGCGACATGGGAGAGGAGCTTCAGAAAGAGGTCCACAGGGTACATAAGGAGAGCATAGAATACGGACTCGCCCACAAGAATGAAGCGCTCGAATACGCAATGAAATACGGCAGGGGCATCGGTGAGGACGTGGGGGAGAAATTTGTTTTGATGTACGTCAACAAATACACGCGGGACCTCGGGGGGAAAGGAAAGGCCGCGCTCGAGTATCTCTTTAACAGGGCATACGAAAAAGGGATCATAAAGGAAGAACCGAGGCTCGATATTCTGGGAGCGTAATTCCGTGTCCGGCTTCAGAGTTCAATACCAGCCATACATTAACATCCGTCTAATACATTCATCCACTCTTTCCCGATTCGTTCAGCTAAGGCGCAGACAGCGACTCTTGTATCAGACCCCTTTGAACGCCGGGAAATTCCTTATGGCTCTCTACCGAAATAGGGTAAGTTTTAAATTAGCCTTATAATAATCGATAACCCACAATAAAAAATAGGAGCGGTGAAATGCCCAAAGAATTCGGATACCTGGTCAACGGAAAATGGTTAAAGAACGGGATGAAAAAAGAAATAAAAAGCCCTTATAACGCAGAGGCCGCGGGAATAATAAATATCCCCGACCGCGCAAAAGCTATCGAATCTGCAAGATTCGCGGAGAGCGCGTATGAGAAATTCAGGTCGAGTCCCAGTCACGAGAGAAGCCGCATACTGAGAAAAATAGCCGAGGGTATCGGCAGTCGAAAAGAGGAATTTGCGAAGATACTGGTAATGGAAGGAGGAAAGCCGTTAAAGACCGCGAGGGTCGAAGTGAGCCGGGCCTTGCTTACGTTTTCGGTTGCGGCTGAGGAGGCCAACAGATTCTCGGAAGGGGAGATGGTGCCGATTGATATCGCACCTGGAAACGAAGGGATGTTCGGGCTAGCAAGAAGATTCCCGCTGGGAGTGGTGATGGGCATATCGCCCTTTAATTTCCCGCTCAATCTAGTCGCCCACAAGGTGGCCCCGTCAATCGCCTCGGGGAATGCGATGATACTGAAGCCCGCCTCACAGACCCCGCTCTCCGCGCTCACACTCGGAGAGGTCGCGATTGAAGCCGGGCTGCCTGAAGGTCTCCTAAATATATTGCCTCTGCCCGGCTCGGAAATAGAGGCAGTGATAGATGATGAGAGAATAAAGAAGGTCTCATTCACGGGGAGCGATGAGGTAGGATGGCGGCTCATTGAGAAATACCCGAAGAAGAAGGTTACGCTCGAGCTCGGAGGGAACGCGGCGACGATAATCGACGAAGACCCGCCTGACCTTGATTTCGCCGCGAGCAGGAACGCTTGGGGGGCATTTTATCAGGCGGGGCAGAGCTGTATATCCGTTCAGAGAATTTACGTGCATGAAAAGGTGTTCGATATGTTCATGAGCAAGTTCATGGATGAGACGAGAAAGCTCAAACTCGGCGACCCTATGTTCGAAGATACGGACGTGGGCCCTGTAATAGACATGGCGTCCGCGGACAGGATAATGAGGTGGATCGAGGAGGCGCTCGATAACGGGGCCAAGCTGGTCACGGGAGGGAGGAGGAACGGGTCACTAATCGAACCTACCATATTGACCGGAGTCATTCACGAGTGCAAGGTCAGTTCGGGGGAGGTATTCGGACCGGTCGTTCACGTAGAGAGGTATAAGTATTTCGACGAAGCGCTCGACGCCGTCAATGATTCACGCTACGGGCTTCAGGCGGGAGTTTTTACCAAGGATATGAAAAAGGCCTTTAAGGCTTACGAAGCGCTCGAAGTGGGGGGCGTCGTCATCAACGATTATCCCAGCTTTCGTGTCGAGAATATGCCCTACGGAGGGGTTAAAGACTCGGGCGTCGGGAAGGAAGGAGTTAGGTACGCGATCGAAGAAATGACCGAACTTAAACTCATGGTAGTGAATCTTAACTATTGAGACCGATAGCTGCTCAAACCGCTCATACGGTTATCCCGTAATTTATATCTTCGATAGGATATTCTTTCTGGAAAGTAACTGGTACGTCCTCGTATCGCTCTTCTCGGACGCGAATACTTTTAGATCGTCCGGATGGTCGATGTCGAGCCCTACTCTCTCGTTATCGTATGACGATACGGGTATATCCCTTTTCCCAGCCTCCTCTATGTGCTTCCTGTAGCTGTCGTCGCCGAAGCGGGACGGTATCACGTCCGGCGGGTTCCGGAGTATGGCGTTAGTCCCCATCCTGTCCCTCGCAGGGACTAGAACCACCGAGGGGGAACCCATTTCCTTTCCCATAATAAAATCGATGTCCTCAGACTTAATCAGGGGGGCGTCACCCGGAACGACGAGCACGGATTCGGCGCCCATCTCCTTACAGATCAGCGATGCTCTGTCGACCGAGTCGCTTTCGCCGTTCTGCTCGGTTTCCTCAATGATTTCCACACCCATCGATTCGGCTATCTTTATTGCATTCCTGTCCATGGTCACTATAAACATACGGTCGAGGAGCTTTGAGCCCGTGAGAGCGGTAAGCACATCTTCGAGCATAGCGTAGGCGAGGGCCGTCCTCACATCCTGGGGAAGGATCGAGGATAGCCTTTCCTTCGCTTTCGACAGATCTTTTACGGGAACAATCGCGTATTTCATATCAGGTCTTTGTGTTTCTGGTCGATAGCCGGCTGCATGCGAAGAGGCCCCTTTGAAATCTGTTTATGATACCAGTATTATTTTAGTCTGTAATATCGTAATTACAGACGGCATGTCACCCGCTGCGGGAATTGGATATTTTATCGGCCGGCAAGTTATACTAATTCGGCCTATGCCGAATACATCCGTGACCCGCCCTCTCACAGAACTCGAAGCCTCGCTGAAAAAGGACTTTGCGGGAGAAGTGCGCTTTGACAGAATGAGCAGAGTCTTCTACAGCACAGACGCCAGCAATTACGAGATAGAACCCATAGGCGTCGTCATACCCCGCACTGAAGAGGACG
>JBIOKC010000184.1:0-3911 GCA_044451425.1 Thermodesulfobacteriota bacterium | reverse complement strand
TTCTCATGCTTATTGATTCTTTAGATTTCTAATCTTATCGGATAGATAGTAAATTCTGCAATAATGAAGAACGGTTAAAAAACCCCTGTTTTGGGTTATAGTCCCACGTAACAGAATCTCCGTAACATAAGATCGATTTCATGCGAGTTCTCCTTCAATCAAGTATTCCAATCCGCATGTCCGACAGCAGGCTCCGGAACGAACCCTTAAAGCCTTACGTAATTGGGACTCGCAGCATCACTCCAGCTTCCTCGGAGCGTCTCCTTTTTAAGTGCCTGTCCCAGCATTTCGAGGAATCGCTCTCTCGTCACCTCCCTACCGCCCATCCGCTTCGTATGGCTGTTGGGCACCTGAGAGTCGATAAAATCAAAGCCCCAGCCCTTGAGCCTCTCGACCAAGCGGTAGAGCGCGACTTTTGAAGCGTCGCTCACGACATGAAACATGGATTCACCGAAGAACACCCCTCCGAGCGCGACGCCGTAGAGACCTCCGGTGAGCTCACCGTCCATGTATGTTTCGACCGAGTGAGCATAGCCTTCTTTATGGAGCTCAATGTAGGCGCCGATCATGTCTTCCGTAATCCACGTACCCGATTGCCCCTTCCGACTTACCAGAGAGCATCTCCTTATCACATCCTCGAAAGCTCCGTCGAATTCGACTTCAAACCTACCCGACCTTATGGTCTTACCCAGCCTCCTCGGGACATGAAGGTCAGGGAGAGACAGCAGCAGACGGGGGTCGGGAGAGAACCAGAGTATCGGAGTATTCTCCGAGTACCAGGGGAAGATTCCGCTGCTGTAGGCGAGGAGCAGCCTCTGGACGCCGATGTCGCCGCCTATCGCCAGGAGCCCGTCAGGTTCCGCTAGCATGGGATGCGGAAAAACGAGGGACTCGTTTAGTAGATATACAGGCATAGAGTAAACTATACATCATTAGAATATAAGGAGCGTGCTTGATCCCGATGCCCGAAATAAGTTTCACGAAACGGGTCATGTTCCGAACATCGTAGTCCGGACTCCGTTGTTGAGCAGAAATTATGAGTCCGTATGTCCGAGATCTCTCCCTGGAGCAATCCTGTCCCTCACCAGCTGCTTAAGCTCCTTAATGTCGGGGAACCTCCCCTTCTCTTTCCTCGACCATATGAGCTCGTCACCGATACGCACTTCGAATATACCGCCCGTGCCCGGCACGAGGGCAACTTCGCCTACCTCGATAGCGAAAGTCTCCAGGAGCTCCTGCGCCATCCAGGACGCCCTAATTAACCAGCGGCACTGACTGCAATACCTGATTTCCACTCTTTGTTTATCCGCCATAAGGGACCGAACTCGTTTACCAAAAGTTATTTTATCAGCATGTAATTCCGGAGTCTAATATTATCGCGGTCATGACAATAACGGATTGAAATAGAAATGACACTATGAGATAATAACAGCAATCCAAGGTCAATGGAGACTAATAATGCTTAAAGAATTCAGAGAATTTGCTATGCGGGGAAACGTCGTCGATATGGCTGTAGGTATTATAATAGGTGCAGCGTTCGGAACGATTGTTCAATCGCTCGTTAATGACATGATAATGCCGCCTATAGGTCTGGTGCTCGGCAACGTCGACTTCTCGAACCTGTTTGTAGTACTCAAGGAAGGCACTCCTGCTAGTCCCTACCCAGCACTCACGGATGCGATGAAAGCAGGAGCGGTAAGCATTAATTACGGGAAGTTCATAAATACTGTCGTGACTTTTCTGATCGTCTCTTTCGCAATTTTTATCGTTGTGAGGAACATCAATAAGTTGAGAAGCCAGAAAGAGGAAGCGCCCCCGGCGCCTCCCGAGCCGTCAAACGAAACGAAACTGCTTGCGGAAATCAGAGACATTCTTAGAAGCAGGTAGGCTCACACACGGGAGTGCGCCGCTCGGAGAATCGTAACCGATTATAATATACAGAGACGCGCTCCGGCGGTTATGAAAGGGGGATCCGCGGCGCGAAGGCCGAAGACAGATTCATTCGCCGGTATTACCCGCTTCTCCGCTATTGATACCCTTACTGACATCTTCCTTGTCATCCACATTTTTTTTTCTTTTGCTAACGGGTTTGAATATTGTCGCCGGGATATTGAGGGTTTGCTTGATGAGCCCGAACAGCCCGAAGCTTATGGCGGACGGTGATATCGTCTCGACCTTGGGATCGGTTATATCCCCCTTGACCCGTATGGGGATCGAAACGAAGTTTTTCCCGAGCACAAAATTCACAATGGGAATTTTCTTAATGACCGAGTCCACGGCCATTACCGGGATTACGAGAAGCTGCAGATCCAGTTTTTCATTTACAAGATCGATGAACCCTTCGCATACAACTTTAATCGAGGGCCCATCCATAGCGGCTTGCTTTATTATGACCTTCCCGTCCTTCATATCCGCCTTGGCCGTCAGCTTATCGTAGGGAAAGCCCTGTTTGTTGAAATCGGGACCCTGACCCCGGAACAGTTCGCCGAAATTGAGTACATTAAAAAATTTCGCCAGACCCCCGTATTTTTCAACCCGCCCGTTTCGCGAAGTGAGCTCCATTCCGCCCTCGAGATTTTTATATAAATCCTGAGCGCCGCCATCTGAGGACACGACGGCGTTGAACTGAAGCTCGCCTGATATGATGCCAGCCTTATTCAGGAGACACTTCACCACGGACGCCAGATCCTCATCGCTGGTCGAGGGTTTAAACTCGAACCTCAGTCCCGGCGGATAAACCTGAAGCTTCCCCGGCGTGGAAATGCCGCAGAGTTCCGCATGAGTTACATCGATATCGATACCGTGCTTGAAGAGCTTGACCGCGGCGTTGAGGGTATCCCAGTTTAACTTCTTGAATATAAAATTTTCCGACTTTACTCTGACAGTTCCGGTAACGGGTGAGTTCCAGGCGGCCTTTCCCGGAGGCTCGCCATTGGCAGCCGTTTTAGTCTTGGCATCTCTCCATTCGAGCTTATCGGTGCGGATATTCACATTCAGGTTCAATTTCTTCTCAGCATGAATTAAGGGTGTACCGGGCTGTGAATTGAGACCCTCGGATGAGATCCCGCCGCCGTCTCCGAGCTCGAGGGAAGAATCCGTAACAGAAAGAGGAGTATTGAAAACGAGCTCTTTCGGCAGATCGATGTATTCGGATAAACTTTTCATTGTCCCGGGATCGAGAGTGCCCGCAAAATCCATCTTCATATTTATCAGGCTTGTAAGATAGTTGGTAAGCTCCATACTGAGATTAATATTGCTATCATGCACCGATACACCGGCATTGGAGACAGACAGACGTCCCGGTGTAGATTTGATATCGGCGCCGGTTATGGTTATCAGGTCGTTAAAACCCGTGAGGTTCAGGTTAACGGCCGAGAGTCTCCCCTCTCCGCTTATCTTCCAGTCCGCCGGGTTCGTAACCGTGCCCGCAAATTCAAGCGTCTTGAAAAATGCAGTTCCACGGGCCGACTCGATATCCTTCAGAAGGGGTTTGAGTGAAACGAACGAAGCGAGCCGGGGGGAAAATTCACCGAGATCGACAGTCGTATCGGTAGAGGAAACGACAAGGTAATCGTTATCCTTCCATTCGTAGGAGCCAGACGCGATGGAAGAGCTCGATTTGCCCATCGAGACATCGAGGCCCGCGACGTCGATCTTCATGTCCTCATAATCGAACGTGCCTCCCTTGACGCTCACCGGATAGGGAAAGCGGCCGTAGCCGGCGGATATCTGAAACTCGGACACGTTAACCTTTGCCTCGGCGGAGCCTTTTTGGCCCGAGATAATAAGTCTTCCTTTCGCTGTGCCTTTCACATCCTTTATGAGATCCATCTCCTTTTCGAAGCTCTTATCATGAACAAACTGCTTGAGAACAGGAGGAATCTGAGCCGGGTCGGCGTCTATCATAACAT
>JBIOKC010000183.1:0-3914 GCA_044451425.1 Thermodesulfobacteriota bacterium | reverse complement strand
GTCATAGGCTACGATAACGCGGCAAAAATAGCTAAGGATGCTTACGAGACGGGCAAGACAGTAAGGGAGGTAGCTCTTGAGAAGAAGGTGCTTCCGGCTGAAAAGCTGAAGCAGCTCCTCGATCCATGGTCGATGACCGAGCCCGGGACGAAGAAGTAGAACGGGTTCCGGATCTTACTGTTCGAAGGAGCGCCATAGTAGCGCGACATTCTACAATTCCCTCTCCCCTTCGAGGGAGAGGGTCAGGGTGAGCGGGCACCTTAAATATCGGCCCGGCATTTTGTGCGAAGAGATTGCCTCGGTCGCAGAATACACCCCCTCACAATGACGTAAACAATTGCCAATCCAAAACAAGCACCACGGGAAGCAAATTATGAATACAAAGCAACTATTCGACCTTTCGGGAAAGACTGCCATCGTCACGGGAGGCTACACGGGTATAGGCAGACAGATGGCTCTCGCGCTCGCGGAAGCCGGCGCCGACCTCGTCATCTGCGCGAGGAACTACGCAGGCTGCGAGAGCACAGCGGAGGAGATAAGCAAAAGCGCCGGGGTAAAGGCGCTTCCGCTCAAGTGCGACGTCGCCGATGAGGCGGACGTAATAAAAATGGTTAGTGACACCGTCAAGAAATTCGGTAAGGCGGAGATACTCGTCAACAACGCAGGCATCGCGATGGGCGGGCTCCCCCAGGACACGACGCTTGAAGACTGGGAAAAGATTCTGAGGGTAAACCTCATGGGTACTTTCCTCTGCTGCAGGGAAGCGGGGAAGGAGATGATAAAGGCGGGGAGAGGGAAGATAATCAACATTTCTTCGGTGATGGGTTACCAGACGACATCCGCAGTGAGCGCTCCCGCGTACGTAGCGACTAAAGGCGCGGTCGTTACGCTGACCAAGGACTTAGCCGTGAGATGGATACAGCACAATATAAACGTAAACGCGATTGCCCCAGGATGGTTCCCTACCAACATGACAGAGCCCGTGATAAGCCCCGAGTTCATGAACAAAGGGGAGGAGCTTCTACGGTCCATTCCGGCGGGGAGATTCGGGGGAGAGGACGACCTAAAAGGCGTGACTGTGCTCCTCGCGTCCCGCGCGTCGGACTACATCGCCGGAGAGGTGATAGTCGTTGACGGAGGCACGCTGTGTCCAGGTTCTGAGATCAAATGCTTTCATACGCAACTATGAGCAGATAGCGCATAAGTAACGACCAGAAGCAAAGTCCGGCTCTGCTTATGAAGAAACACCGCTTCGTTTGATAAAGGCATCCCGCCGAAGACGAAGTGTTCGATGACCCCCCTCCCAGTCGTGGGGAGCATCCCCGCCGAGAATCCCAAAGAACGAGATGTCGCGCCGTTTTTCCGGAAGCCCCCTGGCTGCGAGGAACACAGCATCCGGATACGCCCGCGCGTAGTCCCCGATATGGATGTGGTGGAACCTGTTAGGCGTGACGACGTATTTCACGCCGCCGAGACCCCGTAGCCATTCCCGGAGCTCATCGGCGAGTCTCACGGGCGAATGCAGGAAGAGCCCGCCTGACGGGAGCCTTATCACATTCATCCTGCCTCCGACATCAATGCCCAGTAATTTGTGAGGACGCTCGACCTTCCATAGCCCCTCTGCGAGATTCCGTATGTTAGCCATGCGCATATTCTCCTCTTATGTCGATATTCGCGGTCCCCACTTGAAGTCAGAAGAGCCTCCCCAGCCAGTATGCGTGAATAATCGACTTCATGTGCTCGTCCACGCTCCTGCTAAGGAGCTGAATCAGGAGGCATTCAAGGGACGACATAATCAAGAGCACTATAGTGACGTAAAAGAACGCTTCGCTGTACCCTATCATAAACGCGTATACGACGAATACATAACCCGCTACACTCGCTGCTTTGTTCAGATAAAGATGGAGGTTCGCTACCCTCCTGAATTTTATCCACCCAACCAGCATCGCCGAGGCTTCGGTCGCGATCCACACCGATACCAGGAGCTTGTGCCGGGTAAAGATTTCCGGTTTCAGCATCAGCACCCATACCACAGCCGATATGACCACTAGCGTGTCGGCAATGGAATCGAGCCTGCTCCCTTATGCCGATACCAGTCCCCGTCTGCGGGCGATGTATCCGTCGAGCACGTCCGTGAGGCCGGCTGCGATGAGCACCGCGCCCACGTAGAAGGGCCGATCCAACAAGGCAGCAGCCCAGATAATCGGTATGAGGAATAACCTCGCCGCGCTCAGTATGTTCGGGATCGAATTAATAGTGATGATTTTCATCGATAACAATACGGGATTGATCGGAGTTAGCAAGACTTGAGAGCACCTTAGCCTCCTGATGAAAATTCTAACCGATAACGAACAAGGGGAATATCACGTGGCCACTGTTAAAAGTGGTATTGATCACTAAAGTCTGAGGTATTCTTTTCGACAGAGAGCAGAATTCACGAACCAAGATCCGGCTCACCGCGCTTCATTTTCTCAAGTAACTGAGCCTAGTCCGACACATCGGACGCGACACTTAGCAGGTGCGTCCCTTAACACCACCTTAACATACGTATGCCTTTAAAATGAAACGATTATTATTTTGTGCAATTGCGAATAAACCTCTTGACATCCACTCAATCACGTTTATATTGTACATAGAGAAAATTCAAGAGGAGGTTTTACCATGTCCGAAACAACCAAGAAGTTACCTTCGAAAGTGAAGGAATTTGCGGAGCCCGCAAAAGAATTTTCAGGCCTCGTAAAAGATAATTACCTGAACGGCTTGGACTTTACGTTTTCGCTCTTCGAGCAGAACCTTAAAGCCCTCAGCAATCAGGCGGAACATATATTCGAACTCGAAAAAGAGTTCGTGACAAACGTAAGCGGGTTTTATAAGGATTTTCCGAAGGACCTGCCTTTCGTGAAAGATTTACCGCATGACGGGAGCGTCAAAAAGATTAGCGAGCAGCTAGAGCGCTATATTACCTACCGTAAAGAGCAGATCCAGACTACTAAGAACATGTCCGAGAAATTCACCAAAGATGCTCGCACTATGGCTCAGGAAAATATCGAAAGGGCTTTTTCACTGTTTGGCGAATACTTCAACCTCTTCGGCGCATAACCCGATTTCGGTACTTTATAGTATTTGAATTCTTATCATGGCGATGACGGATTTCCAGGCGCGTGAAGTGTTCACGCGCCTGGAATATTCTTTTCAGGGACCGACCCCGCAGTCGTCTGCAGATATACACCCGATTCCGTACGAGGTTGTTACGGTGTCGGAACGTTTAAATCCTTACGCCAAAAATTAGCGGTGCATTTCAATATCAATTATAATATATTGTCTAACCGCGCTGCCGGTTTAAATAATGTTACCGGGGGTAATAAAGTGATCCGTCTAGTGCTCTTAATGCTGACCGTAATCCTGATCCTCCCTGTGGTCGGCTGCGACACAATCAAGACAGGGAAGGACATCGCTACCGACGCAGTCGGCAATCCGATAACTGAAACCAAGAAGAAGCATTCGTTATACGACACGAGACAGGAAGTCGAAAAGACGAGATACCAGCTCGACCAGTGTGTGAAGGCCAATTCGGGCGACCAGACCAAGTGCGAGAGCCAAAAGGCCGCCTACGATAAAAGCGTGCAGGATTACGTTTCCCTTCAGACCGAATGATTATAACGGCAGGCGCCGGGCAAAGGGTCTATATCAGCGTATTTTAAAAAGGAGGTTGATATACGAAGTCGCCTGCAGCAGGCGTTCTTCTTTTATCGATCTACTTTCCATTATGTCCGGTCTCCCGATCCCGCTTTAAAAAGGTCACGGAAGGGACGATAGAAGTGATTTGATAGGTTCTCTCCGCTTGAAGCCGCTCCCCCCACGAATAAGTTTAATTTATATTTCGCTGTTGGAGCGCCATCCCGGCGCGATTTCTC
>JBIOKC010000182.1:0-3930 GCA_044451425.1 Thermodesulfobacteriota bacterium | reverse complement strand
TACCTACATACAAAAGAAAACAATCGGTATTGCGTATTCTTCATGCACTTGTTTCTCAAACTTTTCCATCAAACGAATTCGAGGTCATAGTTTCGATCGACGGCTCGACCGACGGAACGAAGGAAGCGGTCGACAATTTTAAAGCGGATTTCAATTTGCGTTCATGTTGGGAACCTAATACAGGCAGGGCTTCCGCATGCAACATAGGAATTATCGATGCTCAGGGAGAATTGTTAATCATATTAGACGACGATATGGAGCCGTCACCTCAATTATTGGAAGCTCATTATACCGCACATCAAGGCCATACGAAGCTCGGCGTGATAGGAGCCGCTCCTATGACGGTAGCGGAAAATGCCCCGCTTTTTATCAACTATATTCGCGATAAGTTCAATTCCCATATTAAAAAAATATCTCAACCTTGCTTCAATCTAAAGGTTTGGGATTTCTACAGCGGGAATTTCTCTATAAAGAAACAGCTAATGCTGGAAATCGGAATGTTCGATGAAAGCTTTAAAGTCTACGGGCACGAAGACGTCGAACTTGCAAACAGGCTAATAAAGGCAGGCGTAAAAATCATATTCAGTCCAGATGCCCTATGCCTTCAGCATTATGAGGATAATCTCGCGAATTTGGCGCATAAAACAATCAATTCGGGAAAAACCGCAGTTCAACTAGTCAACTCTCAACCGGATACTTTCGGCGAACTCCAGCTTGTTGATTATAACTTAACGGGATGGAGGTGGCGCACTCTTCGTCTTATATTAATCAGGGCAAGCATAATTCTCCCCTTCATAACAGACATTGTAGTCTTCATTATCAATCGGTTCGAGAAATCTAACCCGAAGATATACAGGAAACTTTATCACTTAGCCACGAATTACTTCTTCTGGCTCGGGGTGTGGACTGCTTTGAGGCATGATACAAACAAGCAACTCCTCTACAAAATTAAATCTTACAAGAAACCCACATAATGTCCTACACCGTAGTCTACTATACAAATAGCGATAATTTCGGCGGTGCAGAACAGGTATTACTCACCGTCTTGAGTAAACTCGACCGAAATTCGTGGCGACCGATCCTTGCATATCACCGGGGTCAAGGCATCTCCTCATTTATAGCGGCTGTAGAAAGCTTGGACGTGGATACGATCTCTATGCCTGAGATTCAGGGATTTACAGATATAAAGAATATATTGAAATTCGCAAAGCAATTGAGAACAATACGCCCCACTATTTTCCATGCCAATCTAAACTGGCCGCTTTCGTGCACATACGGCATTATCGCCGCATACTTGGCCGGAGTTAAGACTATAATAGCCACCCAGCACCTTTATTCGTATATGAACTCCCAACGCATCCAGCTAGAGCAGAAAATAATATCCTACTTCGTGGATAACTTTATAGCGGTATCCATCGATGTAGCAAGACGGTTGAGAGATGTTATAAATACTCCCGATAAAATACAAGTCGTCCATAATGGAATCATATTGGAGAACTACAGCAGCATTAGAGATAACATACACGCCAATGATATATACGGACCACTGAAAGAAAATAGACGCGAATTTCCTATTGTTCTAACAATAGCGCGTCTGGATAAGCAAAAAGGTCACAAATTTTTGCTTAAAGCTGCGAGGGATGTACCATCGACACTTTTCGTTTTCGTCGGCGATGGTCCTGAGAGGGAAAATCTCGAGAACGAGGCGCTTGAGCTGGGTTTGAACGACAGGGTTATTTTTTTAGGAAGAAGGAACGATATATCGGCACTGCTCGATGGATGTGATTTGTTTGTGCTTCCGTCATTGTTCGAGGGATTGCCGCTTTCCATCATGGAAGCTATGGCCGCAGGAAAACCTGTCATAGCCTCCGACATCGGGGGCATAGACGAATTAATAATAAACGGAAATACTGGCTATCTGACGCCACCGGGAGACCCGCAAGCTCTTGCAACAGCGATTAACATGCTCTTATCGACTCCCCGATTGTCACAAAAAATTGCGGCAGCGGGACAAGCACTGGTATTTAAGGAATTTTCGGCTGATCAAATGTTAAAAGGCATAACCGACATATATAATGACAATCTATACCGGAGGGGATGTATAAATTAATGAAACTGGAGACGGGGAGCCCTGAGATACATACTAATAGTGGAGTATAAACCCTTATCAGTCGATATCCCGAAATGAGAAAATTAGCCTCGTCATATCGTTATTGACATGAAAGACCAAGGAGTGACATAGAGTAACAATGCGCATCCTCTTTATCTCCGGCCACTTTCCCGACGACATACGCACAAATGTGCACGGCGTTTATAAGCGCATGGGGATGTTTATAGATGCCATAAAAGATATCGCCTCGCTTGATATGCTTTTTTATACGCGTCCAGAAACACAATATTCATCTGTTCACGTTTCTGAAATAAAACGTACATTGAGTGAGCACTGGAATACGGATATCGGGTTGTCCCTTTCTCCCATGGCGGAATACAGGAATCGGACAAAGTCCGAAAAACTTATAAACTTCGGAAAGGGAATCTTCAGTATTTTTAACCAGCAAGCCTATTACGAGCTTAGCGGAGCCGAGCAGGTATCGGCTCTTGAAGAGTGCCTCAATGCAAAGCCTGACGCGATTTTCGCACACAGGCTACGCTCTATGTGCCCTCTACTACTCACGAGGAAACCCCTCCCTCCGATTTTCTTCGACTTCGACGATATCGAGCACATAGTACTATTAAGACACATCAAACAGCTAAAAAGATTGCGGGCGAAGCTCTTATATTTGCTCATTCCCGCTCTGAGTTCGGGTGAAAGGAATGCGGTAAGATTGGCCGCCGAGACATATGTCTGCTCGGAGAATGATCGCGCATATGTAGCAAAGAATTTTCGCAAATCCTCTGTAGTAACAATACCTAATACGGTTCCTATACCGGCATTACAGACCTATGTTGATGAAAAGACTCTCCTTTTCCTCGGATCAGATTATGGGCCTAATCTTGATGCCGCGAAATATCTTGTTAAAAAGATCTGGCCGTACGTGTACCGGGAAGTCCCGGACGCAAAGCTTATAATTGCCGGAATGCCCGCTGATAAGCTCGACATTGATATCTCCAAGACGCCCAGCGTAGAAATCACCGGGTTCGTGGATGATCTCGACGGACTATACAGAAGGTCCCGTATTATCGCAACTCCAATATTAGCCGGAGGGGGCACGAGGATAAAAATTATTGAAGCAGCAGCTTACGGGAAGCCCGTAGTGTCGACTTCTATAGGAATGGAAGGAATCGATTTATCTCCGGGAAGAGAAATTCTGATATGTGATAATCCGAAGAAATTCGCAGATGAATGTATAAGATTGCTTCGTAACCCCGATATTTGTAAAGAAATAGGATCAGCTGCAAGGGAAAAAGCGATTCTCCTCTATGATCGCAATACCGTGCTCAAATTAGTGAGAGATCGCATAGCAAGCAAGATGAAAATATCTGCACCATAAAACGTCATTCAGATGTATAATTTTAAATGATGCCGCGTGTAAGTGTTATTATTCCTACTTATAACAGACTTATATTACTCAAGAATTCAGTCTCAAGCGTGCTCTCCCAGACTTACCGGGACTTTGAGCTTCTAGTGATAGACGACTGTTCCACAGACGATACTTACGATGAAATGGCTAAGATCGCCGATAAAAGGGTACGGTACATAAAAAATACCTCGAATAAAGGAATAAGCGCAACCAGAAATATAGCTCTCTCTAATACGAACGGGAAATACATCGCATTTCTCGACGATGATGACGAATGGATGCCGGATAAACTGGAGAAACAGTTAAACATAATAGAAAACAGTTCAAAAGGCCTAGGTTGCGTATATACGGGATATAATTCCATCAATCTGGATGGCAAGAGTCTCAATCAAGCGAATATGCCCCGGTA
>JBIOKC010000181.1:0-3946 GCA_044451425.1 Thermodesulfobacteriota bacterium | reverse complement strand
GGCATTATTGCTGTTTCAGGGGGTAATAAAAAATATCTTATAGAACATAAAAAAATCAATAAAAATAAAATAGAAATTATTTGGAACGGAAGGGATTTAAAGCGATTTTCTGTTGAAAAATACAATAAAAATGCTGTTCGAAAAAAATTGGGAATAAAAGAGGGAATTATTATTGGAAATATTGGTAGACTTGAAGATCAAAAAGATCACCAAACGCTAATTAAAGCGATAGCAATTCTAAAAGAAAATAACGATATAAATTTTCATTTAATTATCGTAGGAGAAGGGAGATTGCGTGTTAAATTAGAAGAAAGTATAAAATATTATAACTTATCTGAGTTCATTTCACTTGTTGGGTATCAGTCAAATCCTGAAGATTGGCTTGCGGCTTTTGATTGTTTTGTATTATCCTCTCGGTACGAAGGGTTTCCATTGGTTTTAATTGAAGCTGGTTCAATGGGGTTACCGATAATAGCAACAGATGTGCCTGGATCTGAAGATATTGTTCTTGATAAAGATAGGGGACGATTAGTCCCAGTTGGAGATTCTATGAAAATGGCAGAAGTTTAGAATGAATTTTTGAAGAATCCGGATGTATTTAGTTTATATGGGGAAAACGTTAGTAAATTCGTCTTAAATAATTTGTCAGAGGAAGAACAAATTCGCCGCACAGAGTCCTATTATTTAAATATGCTGAAATAAATTGAATAGAATTTAGAAATCAGTTATCGCTAAGTATTATTACGATGAAGAGAGTAGACTCGGAGGAGGAATAAAATGCGTGTACTTGTAACAGGATCAAACGGATATATTGGCTCTGTGCTTGTTCCTTTGCTGGTGAAGGAAGGCCATGAGGTTCAGGGATTCGACAGCGACCTTTATGCCGCCTGCACATATGGCCAGGATTTTCCGGATTTCCGCTTCAAAAGAAAAGACATCCGGGACGCCGAACTTTCCGATATTGATGGGTACGATGCCGTCATTCATCTTGCCGCCCTGTCCAATGACCCGTTGAGCGACCTCAATCCCCGGCTGACATTCGATATCAACCACGAGGCGTCTGTAAAACTCGGACGGTTAGCCAAAGAGGCCGGAGTGAAGCGATTCCTGTTTTCCTCCTCCTGTAGCACGTACGGGGCGTCAGGAGACAATATCTTGAACGAGGAGGCATCTTTCAACCCTGTTACCCCGTATGGAACAACGAAGGTTCTCGTGGAAAGGGATGTTGCGGCTCTAGCCGACGATACCTTCAGTCCCACATTCCTGCGTAATGCAACGGCGTATGGGGTTTCCCCGAGGATGCGGTTTGACCTCGTCATTAACAACCTGGTTGCCTGGGCCTTTGCTTCCGGGCTTGTATACCTCAAGAGCGATGGTACTCCCTGGCGTCCTTTGGTCCATGTTGAAGACATCGCACGGGCATTCATAACAATTCTGCAGGCGCCACGGGAGACGGTTCAAAATCAGGCATTCAACATCGGAAGCAATTCGGAAAACTACCGGATTCTCGATCTCGCGAAAATCGTCGAGAAGACAGTCCCAGGATGCAGGATCGAGTTTGCCAAGGATGCGAGCCCAGACAAGAGGTGCTACCGGGTCGATTTCGGGAAGTTCCATTCCACCTTTCCGGACTACAAGCACAAATGGGACGCCGTGTCCGGTGCGGAAGAGATCTACCAGTCTTACAAGAAGCACGGGATTCGCCAGGAAGATTTCGAAGGCCCGCGGTACAAGAGGATCGACCACATCAAACAGCTTCTATCCACTGGACGGTTGGACGAGACGCTTCGCTGGACGCTACAGAAAGCCTGAAAATATCATCCAAAAGGAACAGGACATGACGCAAAGTCAGTCGGAGAAGTCAGGGAAATGCCGTTTTTGCGGCAATTCGCTTACGCAGACGTTTGTCGACCTTGGTGTGTCCCCTCTGTGCGAAAGCTACCGGAGCCGGGATCAGTTGAACCAGATGGAGCCCTTTTACCCCCTGCATGTTTATGTGTGCAGCGAATGTTATCTGGTCCAGTTGGAAGAGTTCGTTACGCCAGAGGATATCTTCACGGAGTATGCATATTTTTCCTCCTACTCGGACACGTGGCTCTCCCACGCCAGAAAATACGTCGAGACGGTGACGAAACGGTTTGGATTATCGGCGGAAAGTTTTGTGGTCGAATTGGCGAGCAACGACGGATATCTCCTCCAGTATTTCGTGCAGAAGGGAATCCCCGTATTGGGCGTGGAGCCGGCTGCCAATGTGGCGGAAGTTGCTGTCTCCAAAGGTGTTCCGACCCTTGTGAAATTCTTCGGCGTACAGACGGCGAATGAACTGGCGTCTAGTGGCCGGCAGGCAGACCTCATCGCCGCGAACAACGTGCTTGCCCAGGTCCCGGACCTGAATGATTTCGTCGGCGGAATGAAGATTCTCCTGAAACCGGGAGGAGTCGTCACTTTGGAGTTCCCCCACCTGGTGCGGCTCATCGAGGAAAACCAGTTCGACACCATATACCACGAGCATTTTTCCTACTTTTCTTTCAGGACGGCCGAGCGGATCTTCGCAGCACACGGTCTGGTCCTATTCGACGTGGAAGAGATCCCGACCCACGGAGGGTCGCTGAGGATCTACGGCCGGCATTCCGATGATAGGTCGAAGGCAATCAAAGATGCTGTACTGCGGCTTAAGGACCAGGAAACGGCATTCGGCCTCGACCATCTCGACCGATACACGTCATTTGATGAAAAAGTCAGGGAAACCAAGAGAAAGCTCCTCGAGTTCCTGATCCACACGAAACGGGAAGGAAAGCGGATTTCGGGGTACGGGGCACCGGGGAAAGGAAATACGCTCCTCAATTACTGCGGCATCCGTACGGATTTCCTGGACTTCACCGTCGACAGGAATCCTTACAAGCAGGGGAAGTTCCTCCCGGGAACGCATATACCGATCCATCCCCTTGAAAAGATTCGGCAGGAACGCCCGGATTACGTGATGATACTCCCCTGGAATTTCAAGGACGAAATCGTTCGGCAGCTTCACTACATCCGGGGGTGGAGCGGGAAATTCATCGTCCCCATCCCCGAGGTGACGGTCATCCCGTGAAGTTCACGGAAACCCGGTTGAAGGGCGCCTTTATCATCCAGCCGGAACCGATGTCGGACGAGAGAGGGTTTTTCGCACGTTCCTGGTGTGTTCGAGAGTTCGAATCCCGCGGTCTCGAGACTCGCCTCGTTCAATGCAATATCTCTTACAACCTCAGGAAGGGGACCCTGCGGGGGATACATTACCAGGTACCACCTTTCGAGGAAGACAAACTGGTACGCTGCACAAGGGGTTCGATTCACGATGTGATCGTCGACCTCCGCCGGAATTCGGAAACGTTCGGGAAACACATCGGCATCACGCTGACCGCCGAAAACAGGACCATGCTCCACATCCCGAAGGGATTCGCTCACGGGTTCTTGACGCTGGAGGATGACACAGAAGTTCATTACCAGATGTCGGAGTTCTATGCCCCAGAATGCGCGCGGGGCTTTCGCTGGGACGACCCGTTCCTCGGGATCGAGTGGCCGTGGGAAGTGCGGGTCATCAGCGAGAAGGACCGGTCGTACCCTGATTTCGACCTCGTGAAATTCGACAACTGAATGTCGTCTGACGTCCAAGGAAACGATTTCATCCATTCCGGTGCGGGCCCGTGGATGTACCGGTTTATAGAAGAGTTGTACCCAATTTGCCGAAGCATCACCGGGGATGGTACGCGCGAGACATTGCGGTGTATCGCAAACCACGTTCCTATCGAGATTCATGAGGTGCCCTCGGGCACGACGGCATTCGACTGGACCGTCCCGAAGGAGTGGAACATCCGGGATGCATATATTAAAAACCAGGCCGGTGAACGTGTCGTTGATTTCCGTAAATCGAATTTACACGTCCTGAACTACAGCTCGCCCTTCCGAG
>JBIOKC010000180.1:0-3960 GCA_044451425.1 Thermodesulfobacteriota bacterium | reverse complement strand
GGGCGGCAGGTGTTGACGCGATACTCCCCGAGATCAGGAGGCGGAACCTGGAGCGGGGGTACTTCGTTTGATCCGGGGGAGGTACGAGGGAGTGCGAATTCCAACGGGAGCGGGCAAATAAGCCATAAATTCGGGCAAAAATTGCATACTGTGCGGTATGACGGAGCGGCAATAATCAGAAGACGCTGTTCGAAATCGAACAGCGCGATATTTCACGGTAGGTGATATTGCACAATATAGTGATTACAGAGAGTTAGAGCGCGATATTGATGTACACTGGCAGCTTCCGTACGAGAGTTAGAATAATAAAATATGTCCCCGATTAGATGAAATTAATAATTGATAATGAAATTAGGGGATAATTTCACATAAATATGGTATAATGGTTTGGTGTAGTTTCCCCTTTTGTATTGCGGGAGAGGCAGGGGTTATATGAAGGTGACTATCAAGAGTAAGCTTGCTATTCACATGAGCGAGAAAAAGTCGCTCATGCCCGTTGAAAAGGGGAAAATACACAGTGGCGGGGGGAACATCAAGCACATGAGAGCACATTATTTCCACGAGCGCCTGGGTATCAGCTTCAGGATCATCGGGCTATTGTTCGAAGACGAGAGGTACGAGATATACCACGCTCGTAATAAGAAGTACGATAGGGACCTAATTCTCCACTTCATGAAGCAAAACGGGAGGAAGAGATTCAACGTCCCGACAGTGAACTTCGAGCGGGTGGCTGCGAGCGCGCAGGCGAAACCGCCGAAGGAAGTCAATTTGCCTTGGGATAACAGGACCGAAAAGGTCAAAGGGCACTAACAGCCGCGGGCCATTAACGGAGACTTGGTGCGCTCCACGCGTGCCGGGCTCAAGGCTGAAAATTCATAATCGACGTTTCTGAGGAGTGAGCGGGGAATCACGATTCCCACGATCGGGAGAGGTGCGTCCGCAGGGGGGGTACGCTATGCGTATTCGAGCATTAGGGAACCACACTCACCATCTGTCAATGCGAGGCTATGGGAGCAGCAGCGGCGATCTCTTTTTCTTGCCCGATACGGCCGCATTTCCCCCGATCCTCGTAATGAAAGCGCGGGGGAATGCGAAGAGCGGCTAAGAAATTGCATAAGAACACACATTATGTGCGCGTGTAAAGGGGCAATATAGGAGGAGAGCTAATACTGTGCAGGAGGGAGCAAATGGAAGAGGGTTTCGATCATCTGGGCTGTCCGATGTGTGGCGGGGAGCTCGTATATTCAGAAGGGACACACGATTTGTGCTGCGGAAACAATCCGTACAAGCGGATGAGCGGTGAGGAGTGGGAGGCCGCGCTCCAGGATGCGCACGCGGAGTACGGGAATGAAGATTTAGGCGGCGGCTGTATATATAAGGTATATGGGGAGGGGAGAAAAGCGGGAGGCTGAAGCAAAGCGCCGGATGTTCGACTTCGATCGATATAGCAAAGGATTCGGGCATGGATTCCCGTCAGGGCCGGGAATAACGGGAAAAAACAAGGTATCCCCCCACCCTTGCCATCTCTCCCTCAACAGGGGAGAAGGGAATAGAAGAAAAGAGATCCGTCGGAGGAAGTGACGAGTCGCAGGTCTTGTACAAACCCGGAAAAGGACACGCATTTGTCTTTGCCGTGTCGTTCACGAAGAGCGAGAGTCTGGGCACGCTCTGGAGCCTGAGAAGGGCGAGATCCAAGGCGGCGAAGCTCGCGTTTCGGTACGGCATCGAGGATTAGGAGGATGTTTACTCGATCAAGTACAGCTCAGAAACCGTCCCGCTGCTCGCTGTCTTCTACGGAATTTCGGAGAGGGATATCCGACATATCAAACAGGCGGAGGTTGAGGAGTGAGGGAGATATTGATATTATGCAATTAATGAATTAATATCTATCCATTCCAAGATACGGAGAATGTCATGGTGATGTCTAGCGGATATTTCCATCATGTGTTTCTCACTATGTTTCCTTAATATTTAATAACTTTAATATTCTTTTTTTCGATGCAAACTGGCAGCGCGCAATGCCAGCTTAAGTGTCCGTTTACACTGACGAAAGTCGCTCCGGGAGGGGAAGGCGTGTTATTAACGTTCTTCGTTCAGTCCGGAAACGATGGTGGACTTACTCAGATCGTGGGCGGCGAGACGATCCAAGGCACCCTGGATGAGGGGATAAACGCTACACTGACTGAGGAGGAGACATCAGGATGGGTTCTCGCGAACAATGAATGCAACATAAGACCGGGAGTATCTGCAACTGAAATAGAGGGAGTCGTTAAGATCGAGTGTATTACAGGCGGTGAAGAGGCGTTTATAGATTGCACGTTTACCAACATGAGGGCCGTTTTGCATATTCCGACTCTCTCGGTATGGGGGATGATCGCGGCGGCTGCGGGGTTGGGATTGATCGGAGTGTTCTTCGCGGTGAGAAAGCGTAGAATAGGCAGGGCCTGATAAGGTTTTACTATAGACAATATATAAGGAATGAACGAAGCCTCTTCCTCCGGAGCAGGGGAAGGGGCTTTTTTTTGTACTTCAATTTCCTCTCCCGTTTTTGAGGGGAAGAAAGAAAGGCAATTATTGTTTTCTTCTTTGTCTTGATACAAAGAAGCAAAAATCAAGACAGCACAGAATTGGCTAAAAATATCTTATTAAGACTAAAATCTTTCAATACCGCCGCAGCCCTGAAAGATTTTCACGCCAGAATAATCTATTTTCTTAACGCCAATTTTGTGAATGTCGTGGAAAGACTTCTTTGATTGATTGGAGTCACAAGGTAAACCCGCACCTTCCCCCTTTGGAAAGGGGAGGGAAATAAAAGAAAAAAAACAAGTTTGTCGCAGTTGCTTTCTGCATCGCGGTTGGTTACGACGGGACAAGGCGCAGTATCGCAAAGACGGAGGAAAATGCGGGAACTGCTTCCAGCCGCGAACGATCGATTGCGCTCATGCGGGCGTATGTACAAACTTAAGATTTAATCTCGGATTAAATTTTCATAAACCAGCGGTTAAGGAGTGAAAATTATCATTCCAAATTTGAATATCCTTCTGTAGACTTTTCTCTATGAGAAGCGAACCTAAAGTTACACTCGAAAAAGCAGCAAGGATGCTCGGCACCGACATCACGACTCTCCTTGACGAGATATATGAGGTCGGTATCACTATACAGCACGACAGGGGCTCGGGCTTCGACTTTATAAGCGAATCCGATTTCGAGAACCTGAAGGTAAGTATGGGGACGAACGGGGACTAAGCGGGACGGGCTTTCCACTGTCGGCCTGAGGTTCTGTGCATGTCGGGGAAGAGATAGGCTGGATTCCCGATAGAAGCTTTCGGGAATTACGAAGTAAAGGTGGATACCTTCTTCTTTTCCTCGATGAAAAGAAGCACACACATTGTGTCTCTTGTGAAAAGACACGCGTAGTGTGCCGCACTGGGTGTGCGCGTCAGTGGATCGTGTAATCGGCGGCTTTCTTCGTGATCGCCGGTGCAGGCTCGCAGAAGAACTCGTCCGAGTGTGTCTCCTGCATCGACGCGAGATCAAGCGTCATTTTTTCTACGTAGAGCACCATCGACCCTTCCTTCTCCCATTTCTCCGCGTCAGGGCACGCGATCTCCTCCTTAGCTTTCCTGCCCGCCTTTAGCACGCGGTTGTAGCGGAGCGTACTACCGTCGATGACGGGGTCGGCGTACCAGTCGAAGTAAACGACGCTTTTTTGTCCGGCGTCGACTATCAGCAGCCGTTTGTTGTCTCCCCCCGGCCATTCGTCTATGAACATGTCGTCCCCGCGCATCCCGAGGAACGTGTGTGCCCCTCCGAATTCGCCGGCGCTAATCATATAGTAGGTTGGCCTCGACGCGAGGGAACATGGGTCGCTCACCTGGCCACGCGGCTTGAAGATGTATATATCCTGCCCTTCGAAGGACGGGGACTTGCTGGTATATATAATATATGTAGGATAGGCAT
>JBIOKC010000179.1:0-3976 GCA_044451425.1 Thermodesulfobacteriota bacterium | reverse complement strand
GGGCTATCTCGATTTCTCGATCGTTAATACGGCCCTGCCGGAGATACAGAAAGAGCTCAGGGTCGGTTTCGTGGAACTCCAGTGGGTAATGAATATATTCGTGCTCGCTCTCAGCATATTCATGGACAATATGGGCAGGTTCGGCGATACGTTCGGCAGAAAGCCCATGCTCTATCTCGGTCTCGCAATTTTTGGTATAGCTTCGCTTTTTTCAGGGCTCGCATCGGGCGGACACATACTGATAGTGTTCCGCTAGTGTTCCGCGCGCTACAGGGAATCGGCATTGCCATGATACTCCCCTCGTCGCTCGCGATAATTTCGGATACTTTTCCCGAACGAGAGCGCGGGGACGGGCGATTGGTATCTGGACGAGCGTGACGAGTGTAGGGCTCGCCCTGGGCCCTGTTTTGGGCGGTATCATTACGAGTGCGCTCAGCTGGAGGTGGGTATTTTTCGTAAACATACCCGTGTTGTTCGCAGCTACAGGCATTTGTCTCGTAAGCGTTAGGGAAGCAAATCGGGAAACGGAAAAAAAGATAGACTGGTATGGATTTTTCCTTATGATTTTCGGTATAGGCTCTCTCATCACAGCGGTAATCGAGGGTCCTGTGTGGGGCTGGAGCTCGTCTCTGACGTTGTCCCTGTTCGCCCTGGCGGTTATATGCCTGGTGTCCTTTTACTTCGTCGAAATAAAAGTGAAGTCTCCGATTATCGATTTCAAGCTATTCGAGCGGAGGGGCTTCCTTTCAGGAGCCTCCGCAAATTTCACGCTCGTGGCTTTTGCTTATTCCGCGTTTTTCCCATGCCCCTTTATCTCGGGAACATCATGCGGAAAGAGTCTTTCGAGATAGGAATGCTGCTTCTTCCGATAACCGTGTTAATAGTCATCATAGCGCCTCTCGCCGGTAGGGTGGTCGATTCGAGGGGAGCCAAGCTTCCCATACTCGCGGGCTTGTTCTGCCTAGCCGTAAGTGCTTTTATACAGTCTACGTATAAGTCTGACAGCTCATTAAGTTACATCATTTTCGGATTCATATTCATGGGGGTTCGGCTGGGGATCGATATTCGGCTCAGGGGGCTTTCGCCGCTATCTCCTCTCTACCGAAGGAGCTCGCCGGAACGGCAACCGGGGCGCTTTGGACTCTCCAGAATCTGGGAGGCTCTATCGGCCTCGCGTTTGCGGGTGTCGTACTCAGGCATCGCGAAAGTATATCGCTCGATAGAGGCTTGACCCGGGGCGGCATTGAACTTACCCCGGAGCAGCATGGGTTTATACGATCCTTATTATCAGACCCGGATAATGCGAAGCACGTCCTGTGCCGGTTTACGGACGCAATGTCCGGGAAGATTCTCCCTATTTTCGAGAGTGCCTTTATGAAGGGATACGACGCCGCATTTATTTTCATCATCTGCCACTGCCCAGCGGCCTTCATTCTTATAGCTCTCGTTATGAAGGATATTAAGAGAGTAAAATCAGGGAATTAACTAAAGCCTTCCGTAGCGCCGGATAAAAAAGACTGTTCAAATCCCCTCCTAATTTTGTTAGTATTGAGTATCTTACTGCTATCGCAATTCTTATAGGGGGTATATATGTCTGACGCACAGAAAACTATAGAGGATTTGCTCAAGGAAGGCCGGACGTTTTCGCCGAGCAAGAAATTCAGAAAGGCCGCCATTGTTAAAAGCGAGTCGGTTTATAAAAAAGCGGGTCGTGACATGGAAAAATTCTGGGAGAATTTTGCGAAGGAGCTCGACTGGTTTAAAAAATGGAAAGGAGTCCTCAAGTGGAAGCTCCCACATGCCAAGTGGTTTGTGGGCGGAAAGCTGAACGTCTCGTACAACTGTCTCGACAGGCATATAGATATGGCCAGGAAGAATAAAGCGGCGATAATCTGGGAGGCCGAATCAGGGGAGAGCGTCACGCTCACTTACTGGGAGCTCTACAGGGAGGTCAATAAATTTGCTAACGTGCTCAAGGGGCTCGGCGTAAATAAAGGCGACAGGGTGACGATATACCTCCCGATGATCCCCGAGCTTGCAGTAGCTATGCTAGCCTGCACGAGAATCGGCGCGCCTCACAGTATCGTGTTCGGAGGGTTCAGCGCCGAGAGCCTCAGGGACAGGATAAACGATTCGCAGGCCAAGGTGCTCATTACATCGGACGGCGGGTACAGGAGGGGAGGGATAGTCCCTCTCAAGATGAATTCCGACGAAGCGCTCAAAAATACCCCGAGCATAGAAAAAGTGGTTGTCGTCAGCAGGGTCGGTGAAAAAACAAAAATCAGTATGAAAAAAGGGAGGGACCTCTGGTGGCATGAGCTTATGGAGAATGCACCCGCTTATTGCGAGCCCGAAAAAATGGATAGCGAGGATATACTCTTCATGCTCTATACGAGCGGGACCACTGGAAAGCCCAAGGGGATTGTCCACACAACAGGCGGCTATCTCGTCGGCGTTTATGCCACTATGAAATGGGTGTTCGATTTGAAGGAGGAGGATACTTACTGGTGCACCGCCGACATAGGGTGGGTAACCGGGCACAGCTATATCATCTACGGCCCTCTTTCCAACGGGGCGACATCGCTAATGTACGAAGGCGCGCCCGACTATCCGGATATAGGCAGGTTTTGGGCGATCGTCGAAAAATACCATGTGAATATATTTTATACCGCACCTACCGCGATCAGGACTTTTATGAGGTGGGGTGAAGAATACCCGAAAAAATACGACCTGAGCTCGCTCCGACTCCTTGGCTCCGTAGGGGAGCCGATAAACCCCGAAGCCTGGATGTGGTATTACATCAATATCGGCAATAGCAAATGTCCTATAGTCGATACGTGGTGGCAGACGGAGACGGGGTCGATACTCATTACGCCGCTGCCGGGAATTACCAGGTTAAAACCGGCCTCCGCGACAAAACCTTTCCCGGCCATCGTGGCGGATATAGTCGACGAAAAGGGCAAGTCGATTAAAGAAGGCGCGGGGTATCTGGTTATAAAATATCCCTGGCCCGCCATGCTGAGAACGATTTATGGTGACCCGCAACGCTATGTCGATCAGTACTGGAGCAGATTCCCCGGGATGTACTTTACCGGTGACGGTGCGAAAAGGGATGGAGACGGCTATTTCTGGCTTTTAGGCAGGGTGGACGACGTTATGAACGTTGCCGGGCACAGGATCAGCACAATGGAGGTGGAGAGCGCTCTCGTCGATCACCATTCGGTCGCGGAAGCCGCTGTCATAGGCAGGAACGATGAGATGAAGGGGCAGGCCATAGTAGCGTTCACTACCCTTAAGAAAAGCGTTAAGGCCGATAAGGACCTCGTGGAGGAACTAAGGGCGCATGTGGTGAAAAAGATAGGGGCGATTGCGAGGCCCGACGAAATTATATTCACTGCGGAGCTCCCAAAAACGAGGAGCGGGAAGATAATGAGGAGATTACTCAGAAACATAGCCGAGGGGACAGTTCTCGGGGATACGACGACTCTTGCCGACCAGTCCGTGGTTCAGCACCTCAAGGAAGAATTCGAATATCTTGAGAGTTAGCGCGTTGGTGGGCAGGCTCGTCTCTTATGTCGATTGAAAAACAGCGTCCATCGATATAGCGGCTAATTGCCACTTCCTGAAGTTCTCGATGTCGTTTCTTATGGATGCGAGTACGAAGCCTATAACGTTTGCGTCGTCGAGAAACACGGATATGGGCAGTACATCGGGGATTGCGTCAAATGGGTTCACGAAATATATAACGGCAACAGCAGCAAGCTCCTCATCATCAGCACCCTATGCTCGCCGCTTAGCTAGGCTTTAAGGAGTTCCATGAGCGTCCCGAGGTCGCGCTTCATGGATGTTAGTCTGCCGCTTGCGGATTCCAGCTTTGATGAGGCCGAGCCTATGAGTTCTCTCACCTTGCTCTTATCACCCAATATATTCTTAGCCTTCTGAGCTACACTCGGAAGGTAACGGTTCCTTCCGATCC
>JBIOKC010000178.1:0-4014 GCA_044451425.1 Thermodesulfobacteriota bacterium | reverse complement strand
CCTCGACCATGATTTCATCGCCTAATTTCTTTATTTTTAGGCTGCTTATATAGAGCGCGTCGGTTACGGATGAGGTGCCGAGGTCGCCCACCATGCTCAAACCGTCTGCCCCTATCAGCTTGGGCGCGTAAAAAAACACGACTTTATCCACTATGCCGCTCTTTAAAGATTGGGCTGCCGTTTTACTTCCGCCTTCTATAAGAACGTTCGTTATTTCGCGTTTTCCGAGCCTGCGGACAAGCTCCGTGAGATCGAGCATCCCGTTCCTCTCGATCCCTACTTCTATAATTGTGGCGCCTCTGTTTTCGAGCCTCTTCCTCTTTACCAGATCATGAGATTCCCCCGTGACTATTATCACTCGTTCATGGATTGAGAAGATATTTGATTTAACCGGTGTTTTGAGCTTGGTGTCGATCACAATCGGTACAGGCTGTCTGCCGGTTTTCTTATTGAGCCTCACATTCAGGCTGGGATCGTCCTTCAGTAGTGTCCCTATGCCCAACATTACCGCGTCAGACTTGTTTCTGAGTCTATGCGCTGTCTCTCTTTGCGCCTCGCTCCCTATCCACTTCGAATCCCCCGTATGCGTCGCAATCTTTCCGTCAAGAGTAGCCGCGAGCTTGAGAGTTACGAAAGGAGTTCCTGTTACGATATATTTATTATAGGCCTCGTTTAATTCCCTCGCCTTTTTCTCCAACACGCCCGTTCTTACCTCTATACCCATGTTCCGGAGAGTTTCTATGCCGTTCCCGCTCACTTTCGGGTTCGGGTCGAGCGAGCCGACAATTACTTCCTTGATCCCCTTTTCGATTATTACTCCTGTGCAGGGGGGGGTCCTCTTCTCGGTGTGGCAGCAGGGTTCGAGAGTAACGTAGAGCGTAGCGCCCCCGGGGTCGTTCTTTTTCCTTTCGGCGTCATAGAACGCCTCTATTTCTGCGTGCGGCAGCCCCGCCCTCTTATGGTACCCCTTCCCTATGATCTCCCCTTTTCTCACCAGAAGAGCGCCCACAAGGGGGTTCGGACTTGTCAGTCCCTCCGCCTTTCTCGCGAGGCTCAAGGCTAGAGACATGTATTTTTCATGTAGGTTCTGATTCATCGAAATGAGAGACTACTGTAATTATTTGTAATAATAATTGCCTTGGTTAGTCAATGCTTCGTTTCATCCCCGGAATAGAAAAGGGCTTCGACAAATTCCTCCGCATTGAATTCTCTTAAGTCGCTCAGGCCCTCGCCGATCCCAATATACTTGACTGGGATATTGAGCTCATCCGCGATAGCGACTATTACTCCCCCCTTGGCGGTCCCGTCGAGCTTCGTAAGTACTATCCCCGTAATATCCAGAGCCTCGTTAAACATCTTCGCCTGCTGGACGGCGTTCTGGCCAGTCGTCGCATCGAGCACAAGCAGTGTTTCATGAGGCGCACTCTCAAGCTCGCGCGAAATTATCCTTTTTATTTTCTTTATCTCTTCCATTAGGTTTCCTTTTGTGTGGAGCCTTCCTGCGGTATCGATGATAAGCACGTCTATCCCCCGTGCCGATGCCGCTTTTATGGCATCGAATGCGACCGAAGAAGGGTCTGCTCCACTCTGTCCCTTGATAAAATCCGATCCCACTCTCTTGGACCAGATTTCGAGCTGCTCGGTTGCCGCAGCCCTGAATGTGTCCCCCGCCGCGACCATTACCTTCTTGTCGTCTTTCTTAATCTTGTTTGCGAGCTTTCCGATGGTTGTCGTTTTCCCGACCCCGTTCACTCCCGCTACCATCATCACGAATGGCTTGGCGTTGAAGTTAATCGGTTTCCCCTGGGCGGACTTCAGGATTCTCAGGATCTCCTCCTTAAGCGCCTGTGTAATCGCCTCACCGTCCCTGAGCGATTTCTTTTCCACCCCGGCCTCGATCCTCTCCCTGAGCTTCATCGTTGTAGCGACACCTATATCCGCCATTATGAGCGACTCTTCGAAATCATCCCAAACGCCTTCATCGATCTCTCGCCTGGACAGTACTTCGCTCAATCTGCCGAAAAGGCCGGCGTGGGTCTTGGATAACCCTTTCCTGAGCTTCGCGAACATTCCCTCTTTCGTTTCTTCGGCCTTTTCAGCGGGCGCTGTCTCGATTACCAGTTCCTCTATCCTGGCCTCTGCGAGTGCCGGTTCGACTTCTGCCTCTGATTCGCCGGGTTCCGTCACACGAGTTTCTTCCGTTATATCAGTCACGGACTCAGGCTGTTGCGGTTCCGGGATTTGAACTATTTCAGTCGGTGCTTCGAATACCTCTGAACGAGTCACTTGCGCCGGAGGAGCTTTAAACACGCCGAGATCGGGCGCTTCAACTATTACCTCCGTCGCCTTTTCGGCGGGCTTTTCGGACTTGGGCTTTACGGCTTCTTTTTTCGGTTTCGCCTCGAATAGAAATGTGATAATTAGGGAGACAAGAAGGAGTATCAAAAAGGTTACGCTTACCGCTACCAAGTCCGAATACGGGCTCGGTATACCGTTCAACACTGATAAAGTCTCTTCCATTATATCTAAAGCCTCCTTGACTGAACCTGAGACCGTATATCCATCATTACGTGGAATAAAATGCAGCTATTAAATAGAAATTTCTCTTGTTGTTATCGCTCTATTCAAGGTTAATATACTTTTCAGGGAATTCTTTTCAATATACCGCCTCTTCTGGTCGCCCTACTCCAATTTCGAATAGTCTATTTTCGGCTATTGTAACCTGCATGAAATAAATGATGTTTTCGACTCACTTGAAGTGTCCGAACCTTGTTAGATATAATAGAAACCGATGTCTAACGGTTTTGTCCATCTACACCTTCACTCCCAATTTTCACTGCTGGACGGCGCGATAAAGTTCGAAGACCTCTTCCCCCTTGCCAAGGAATTCGGCATGGAAGCGGTAGCTCTCACAGACCACGGGAACCTTTTCGGCGCATACGAATTTTACAAACATGCGAAGGAATCCGGCATTAAGCCCATCATAGGGTGTGAATTATACGTAACGTCCAAAATCAACCGCGATAATCCGTCTGAAGGCAAAACCCACCACCTGACCGTATTGTCTATGAACTGGGCCGGCTATCAGAACCTTTCCAGACTCGTCACCAAGGCCTATTTCGAGGGGTTTTACAGAAGGCCGAGGGTGGATCACGAGCTTCTGAGGACTCATAACGAAGGGCTTATCGTTTTAAGCGGATGTCTCAACAGCGAGCTTTCGAAAGCGATCTTCAGCAAGGACATTAAAGCGGCATTGAATGTAGCGGCGATGTACCGGGAAATCTTCGGCGACAGGTACTATCTAGAAGTGCAGGCCACGGGCCTTCCGGAGCAGAAGAGGGTCAATAAAAAAGTAAGAGAGATAGGAGAAAAGCTAGGCATACCGATCGTAGCCACGAATGACTGCCATTTTCTGAGACGCGAGGATTCGAGACCTCATGATGCGCTTCTGTGTATTCAAACGGGCTCCTCGCTTCAGGACGAGAACAGGTTCAGGTTCCAGGGCGACCAGTATTATCTTAAATCCGAAGGCGAGATGATGAGGGACCTCGATGGGTTTGAGGACGCGATTAAGATGACGTCTGAAATCGCGAATAGGTGCAATTTCGAGTTCGAGAGAAACGGTTACAAGCTGCCAGTATTTGAGGCCGAAGGGGGCAAATCGCTTGACGAGTACATGGCTGAGCTCGCCCGGGAAAAGCTGGATGTAAGGTTAACGGAAAACGCTATTCCTGCTCAAAAGATCGGAGATTATAAGGAAAGGCTCGAGACGGAAATTTACATTATTCAGAAAATGGGGTTCTCGGGCTATTTTCTCGTCGTCGCTGATTTCATAAATTATGCCAAATCACACGGTATTCCGGTCGGTCCCGGAAGGGGCAGCGCCGCCGGGAGCCTCGTCGCTTATGCGCTCGGCATTACTGAAATAGACCCCATCCCGTATAACCTCATATTCGAAAGGTTCTTAAACCCCGAGCGTGTCAGCATGCCCGATATAGACATTGACTTCTGCGG
>JBIOKC010000177.1:0-4042 GCA_044451425.1 Thermodesulfobacteriota bacterium | reverse complement strand
ATATCATATTGTAAGTAGATATACAAGCAATATATGTATAATTCTGGACAAGTTAGGCTATCTTATATTTTTCGGATAATCACGGCGCTTTAAAGCGAGCGCATGAATTCCAGCACCCTTTGCTGTGAGCTCTCGTTAGTCCATCTGTTCTCGATCCACTGACTCCCCTGCATCGCTTGAATAATATATCTCCCGTAATTCCGATATACGTCCCAAATCGCATCCTCTATATCCCGGACGCTTACTCGGTCCCACTGGCCGTAGACATTGCCCTCATAGTCCGAATCCTCCTTTCCGCTCACGGGTATCACCTTGCAGAATCCGGACTCTATGATTTCTTTGTGGACAGGGATATCGGTCAGAATAGTAGGGATGCCCATGTAGAGGCTTTCGCGCGGGGTGAACGACCACCCTTCACCGCTCGAAGGGAATAAGTAACATGAAAGCCTCCCATACCATTCAGCCATCCACTCCTCGGACATCCCACCCCACGTCCACTCGACGAAGGGCGAGTTTTCCATAAGCGCGACCTCGGGCGTGTACATGTCGGGAAAAAACAAGGCAGAATGAATCGCTAGCCTAAGTCCCGGTATTTTGCCCAAAAGATTTACACACGCCTGATAGAGCTTGAATAAATTTTTTCTCTTATAAGGCACTCCGAGAAAACCTATTCGAAAAACGTCTTTCTGTGGCTTTGGCCCAAACCCGCTCACATGCCTCGTAAAACCCTGGTGAATGACGGAAATGGGGATTCGGACTCCCGAGGCTTCGAACACCCCCTTCACATATTCGTGAGGGACTATACAGTGATCGTAGTGATCGTTAAGTGGTTTCACCCAGTAACGGGGTATCTCGGTCGTCTCGAACGTGGTATATACGACATTAATATTTTCTTTAGAAAGCCTGTCCGTAAAAAAAGGCGCTATGCCGGATACGAGCACTTTTTTATGAGACATATGCCTCGTATCCTTCACGATGGTGCCGATAACCTTCGAACGGGCGTAGACTGTGGTCAGACCGTCAAAGGGTTTGACCTTGTATATCCTCAGTATATATATATCCTCGGGCATGCGAGTCTCGGCGATTTCCGAATCTATCTCGCGGCAAACCTCGGCAGCCTCGGCTTTTCTCACTTTCTCCACAACGCCGCCCGAGTATTCGAGGCCGCTTTTTTTATGCTCCCACCTCCAGGAAGACTTGTGGTAATGCCTGGCGTAATTGCCGAAATGGCACCCCACTGCGCCCGTGACATGGCACGTGCGATTGAGATTCGGAAGGAGCACCACGTCCCTAAATTTATCCCTCCAGTCGTGATACACGGTGGTTACGAGTCCGGGACCGGTCGACTCAATAACGTCGTTCTCGGTCAATATCTCAAGGCGCGACTCCTCCGCCATCTTTCTCAGTATCCGGAGCAGGAAAGGGTGGCCGGGCTCGCTCCCGAACATGTAGTTCGCTACGCGGAGCCTGTCCCTATGTCCGAGCCTCGCGGCTTCATCTTCCAAAAGCATGACCTCCTCCGCGAAGACAGACCGAAATTCGCAGAGGTCGTCTAGGGGATTGAGACATTCAATATCCATATCCGCATAAAATCCGCCCTCCCAGTAAACCGCGATTATCCGAAATATATCAGTTTTCTGAATCACCGACATACGGTCGTAGATCGGCAGGAACGCCGGGAAGAATTTCCCGACCGTTTCACGGCACGCTTCATCATCATAAAACCGATGATCCCACCCGGGATTGAGGGAGAGAAACCCTTCCCTGAATTGATTGTATAACTTCCTTATATCTTTTGACTTATGAGTCTGGTGGATAATTTTGGGGATTGCCATCGTCGTCAGTGGTCATTACGGGGCGTCATTCCTCAATTCCGTCGAGCATATGCGACGCCGCTACACCCGTATATTTGCCCTGGAGAATATTCTTTATTATCAGGCTCGATTCGTCGGATAAGCGTTTTGAGTCCGTGAATATACGTCGCCAGTGTTCATTTGTCCAAATATTATTACCATGATACACGTAAATATATAACTTCGGCATGATTATCGGGAATACCTGGCTCCTCCTGAAAAGCTCGGTCACAAGCGGGGTGTCTTCTCCCCTGTCCCTTGCTTCGTATCTTAAACCCTCACCGATGAGAGACTTCTTGCAAATAAGACTCCCTTCCCAGGGCCTCCGTGCCGAGACGTACGCAATTTTCCTTGTATCGTCGAATATGAGCCAGTGCATCAGTATACTCGCCTGCATTCCGCTCTCACGTATTACGTCCATCTGGAACGAGATCCTGTTGCGGTGAGACCAGTCGTCGTCGTCCCACTGACAAAAATATTCTCCTCCGCACCCGGCTACGGCCAGGTTCCTCAACTCTCCCAGCGTGAGCCGTGGAGAAGACGGCGCTTCGACCTTTATTAAGCCTTCGTCATTACGCACGCTCAGGAAATTCCGGGTCTCTTCGTCGTCGCTCTCGTAAACGACTACGATCTCCTTGTGCGGATAAGTCTGGTCCGTGAAAGAACCCATAGCCCTTTCGAGGAGTTTCGTCCTCCCTCGCGTGACACAGAGGCACGAGACGAGCGGCCCGCCTATTGTAAAATGCTCATAATTTCCCGGCAAGCGCGCTTAAGTACCTCCGCTTGGTTTGATATTCGGCGTTATCCGGGCTGCACTCGACTGCGAGTGAATAATATCCGAAACTCTCGTCGTACATTCCCAGTTTAAAAAGGCAGGTCGCCAGCGGCTCATACGACAGCTCCCTGAAGATAGCGGAGTTATAGGAAAGCGGCCCGTCGAGACTGTCCGGGTCTATCGAAGTAATGTATTTGAATATGGGCACAGCATCCTCGTAGCGGCTGCCGTGTAAGAGCGTCATAGCCTTGGTCCATATAAAAAGATAGTTGTCGGGAAACAGGGAGAGGGCTTCATCGAGGAGACCGGTCGAGTCCTCGCCTTTCTCATTTATGAGACAAATCATTTCATAGTACGCGTGACTGTCCTCATGACTTACGGTCTTTTTCGCACGCGTAATCTCTATGGCTTGAGTCCACGCCTTCTCAGCCCCTTCAGTGTCCCCGAGCCCTTTGAGAGCGACTCCGTGCTGCCACCTGAGATACATCCTCCCCGGATCGCGCTCTATCTGTCGAATAAGCATCGGGAGATTCCTCCAGTGCTTACGAAGGATGTCGCCGTCGTATCCGGTATGGTCTATCGTGAGTGAGCACGCCCCGATGCCGAGCCCGTCTTCCTCCATAACTGCGTCAATGGAAGGAAATATAGTCTCGTGTATGACTCCATGGAAACGTATCCGGGGGTCGTTCCTGAATATTCTGTATTCTCTGTAAGCCGTGTAGCCGGTAATCGGATGGAACTTCAGCGTGTACGCCGCGTTGCTCTTACCGGAGAGAAAATGCCTCACCTCCTCCCTGCTCGCAGGACGGAGCCTCTCGTCGGCGTCTATGTAGAGTATCCATTCGCCGCGGCTGCTATCGAGGGATTTATTACGGGCCGCTGAGAAATCGCCTTGCCACGGGAAGTCGAATACCCGCGCCCCGAACCGGGCCGCGATCTCCTTGGAACCATCGGTCGAGCCCGTGTCCACAATCACGATCTCGTCGACTACATTCTTAATCGTCTCGAGACACCCTTCGAGGTAACGCTCCTCATTGCGGACTATCATGGAGGCTGAAAGAAGAATGTCGTTCAATTTCGGTTCACCGTGGCTTAATAATAACCGGAGAGACCGGGCACATAAACGGTTATTGACAGGAATTAAAAAAGTTACAAATGGGACGCACGCCGGTGAAAAGTATGTACCCGATTTTAACAGACGTCATGAAAACGCACGAACTAGTTTTATATAAAGCCTTACTCCGGACGTCAGCTGTAGAAAGTTTGATCCTCTGGCCGAAGAGCCTTACGGATATAAAAGCCTGAATTCGGGGAGAGAGTGCTCCCCAGCAGAACCCCGTTAGCCCAGTAAAATCCTGTTTCTCCGGCAGGGATTAGATCATAAGTATAACCTGATTCGTACCGAACCTTTTCT
>JBIOKC010000176.1:0-4045 GCA_044451425.1 Thermodesulfobacteriota bacterium | reverse complement strand
ATATTTACAAACTTTTGCTGATAAATTTAAATCAAAATATGCTCTAATCTTATCTAGACACAAATAAAATTCTTGTGTCAAGCCGAATTCTGATTTATGATCAAAATTATCCCATAGTGATCTTCTCCAATAAAACGGGACTGTTTTAAAGTGACCTGCCCCCTATAATAGGGCAAAAGCTTAAGTTAGTTTGTTGACAGAAAAGCCTATACAGGAGGTCACGAGATGGTCAGGCAGCATTGTATTCTTAATGATGCCATCTTATTCCGAGCTTTACAAATGGGGAGCAGTACATTTGATAGGCGCTAAGCTCGTTCGGTATAACATGTCTAGCCACGAGCTGATAAAAAACTGTCACAACATCATGGGATTTTGCTCGGAAAGTATCGCATGTGATTTCTGGATAAGATCCCGGGTCTATTTCCTTTGCTTTTTCATTTTAAATGCCTCTCTAACAATTCAAGCGCCACTTCCAGCGTTTCCGGCTCCTTTTCCAGGATTACGGACGGGGGTAAATCGAGATAGCTCGTAAGCCCTTCTATTTGCGGGGATAGCGCCATAATTCGCTCGATCAACGCCTCGTCCTTCCAGGGATCCAGGAAAAAGGTGACGCAATGAGGCGTGGGATGCTGCCGTCCGTCCTCGAGGTTAAAACCGAATTGGATGTGAGGTTCACGTTCAGCTCGATCAAACTCTTCGTATACTTTTAAATCGGGGTCATCTTCCTCATCTATCATTTCTTGTATGCCTCCCATTGGAAGTTGCTTCTGGGATCCCACCGGTTCGGCTTCGGTGAGCTCTCCTGAACTACGCTCACTCTCCCCCGATCGACAGGAGAAAGGCCGAATCGAGCACTCAGGTTGGCAGAAAGCCTAATACTGTCATTCAAGATAATTTGCCATTGCCGGAAACTCTTTCTTTCAGTCTGTCTGAATAATTCATTCTGAGCATAACGAATCTGCACCCTCGCTATAGCAAGGCTTTCAAGTTCTCCCGAGTCTCCTTCACTTAAAACTCCCATACCGATTAGGAGGGTAGAGAGTTTTTTATATTCCCTACGTACGAGGGAATTAAGCTCTCTTGAGCAAGGGACAACTCCGGGTACTCCCTTTGGAGTATTTTTCTTAACACGGCAGGGCCTCAAGGTGCCCTTTAAACGCTTAAGCTCGTCCGGAAGTCTAGCTGGCATTTTTCCACCTCCTCATAAAAGGGTCACAAGTTGGATGCATATTAAATGAACCATGCGCCGGTTCCTACATTGAAAGACTGTAGAGATTTAGGCCCGCCTATCCCCTTGATATGATTACATATTTTATCTGTATCATAAGCAGTCATATCCTCACCTTATCCGTTAACAGCTTGACTCCAAAGCTTCGCCAATGCGTCCGCGTCTATCTCGTAATACGGCTTCTCTAAAGGGTGACCATTGAGGTGACCAAGTCGTAAATGACTCAATTCGTGCCGAATAACAAAGGCTGCATTCCGGAGTGGCAGCGTTTCTAAAATAGGAGACAAGTATATTCGTATAGTGCCACTCTTAGACGTTTCAGAGATTGAAGCTAGTGTCGACTCGTCGGGCATGAAGAAAAAGAGGAGGGGCTTATTGGACCGCGGTGCTATTGCCTCGTAATCGGAATCGGGCAAATTTTTCAACACAGAAATAATAGCATCCATTCTTTTTTTACCTTCATTCTTTAAATGAAAATCGCGGGTAAAGAACATGTCTTCGTAAAGTCGAGTCAACGATCGAGACATTATGTTTCCAACCCCAGGAGCTCAAGTTCCCTCATTCGGTGTACTATCTCAAAAGGTAAAGTCGAGAACATTCGCGTACGAATAAGGCTTCGTACTAGAACTCTACCATTAGCCCTAAGTTCTTCCTCGCTCACCGCAATTCCAAAATGCTCGCTTAACATACGGGAGACTTGTTCATAAGTCTTGGTTGCTGTCATCGTCTCGTATGATCTCATATTAGTTCCCTCCTGTTATTGTGGAATGAGAACTCTTCCCGTTCTGTGCTTTCTGCGGCGCCATTACAACCCCCGTCTCACCCTCGAGCCGCAGTCCTGCCAATTTATACCATGCCCTCTTGAAGTCCCCGGGTACGTCACTCGCACTGATAAAATTCTGCCTTATTGCTTCTTGAATTGCATAAGCGAAGTGAGAGTGTACGTCCACCGGATCTCCTAGCCTGGACGCGGTTATAACGGGCAGACAAGAGGCGTACTCAATTCCCTTGTCCCTGAAGTGCTCCCGCCACTTATCAACCTCAACCTGAGCCTCGGCGACCCTTATCAGGGCTAGGAAGAACGCACGCCCTGACTTCATATAGTCCTTAGAGGAAGCCTCGCATTCTTCTCGGGATATTCGAGTTCTTTCCCCTGCCAGTTCGTTCTGAACCTTTATAATGGCTTCGCGCAAGAGGGAGCGGCGAGCGCTCGTCCATAATCGGATCGCCAGTTCGCGACTCCTTCCAGGTCGGGATCGGCGCCAGCTATGAGGGCATTCACTCGCCGGTCTCTCGTATCTTGCTGCTCATCACTTGAACCGTGAGAAAGTAAGCTTTGGATGTGAATTTCTAAATCCCTTTCCTGCAATTGAAGTTCGGTCAACTTTGCCGAAACCTCTTGATACTTGGAATCTTTACTCATATCGATCATAATAATGAACCTCCTTAAAATGGATTTTTGTATCTTCTAGTATTGCTGGCCCGGCCGCCGAACGACAAGCACTGTCGGGCCATTAGCGGAGGGTATAAAACAAATGAATTTCTCCTATGTCTACTGCCATGTTTGAATTTATTCATTTAACGCCCTCACGGCTTCGATAAAATCGCAGTTATGAATATGCATATACAAGTCAATAACATCGCCGGCGGCCTCACAGACGAAACAATGATATCGATTATCCTTGATCGACATACTCGGCCTATGATCGTCGTGAAATATGCAAAGGGCTTTTTTCCGGTTGACCTCGATCAACCTATCAATCGGAGACTCGTGTGCTCGGTCGATCATCTCCTGAGTGATTTTCTCATCGCCTATTTTTTTTAAATAAGCCTTGCGTATCCTCTCCCCTTCTTCACCGAAATCTTTTTTCATCTGTTCAATGCCGGCATGAATTTTAGGCATTTCGATGTCATAGTAATATCTCTTAGCCTGTTCTATCACGTCCAACTCTTCCTCTGTCCTTTCCCTGACTACTTTAAGTTTCCTCTCACCTATCGGGGCCTGGATCGCCTCTAAAGCAGAAACTGCGAACTCCGCGAAAAATAATTGGCCGCTCTTTAAGTCCAGCTCAGTCCGGAGTTTTCTTATCTCTTCCGAGTATCTCTCTCCGTCCTCGTAGGCCTGAGCAATACACCGCTCCAAAACGTCAACCTCTAGCTTAAGGTCGAGGGCCTTAAGTTTCATTCCCTCTACATACTCAGCGTTCTCAATCATAATCTCCTCAGGAGTGGGTGGCGGAATCCCCGCTCTCAGATTTTTCTTTAACTCTCTAAATTCCGGTATCTCACTACCAACACCGGCCTCATACTCTAGGAGCAGACCCAGAATCTCCTTGTCTTCTAACAACCTCTGAGGTTCAATCATAATTCCTCCTGGAATAGCTCTAGGTCTTCTCCCGGTTCTCGTTCGCTCGTATAGTCCATATACGATTTACCGTTAGCCTCTTCTCGGCTTAGTTCCCGGAATAACGCATCCTCTCCGAGTATGAGCCGGACTTTGTTACCGGTTACGCTACCGTCCCGGTTATGCTTTTCGACTTTCAAATGAGTTACGGGAATCCCGAATTGAGTATCTATCTCGTATTTTCCCGCCTTATCCCTCGGGACTTTTAAACCTAGGACGATTCGAGGTGCGTTTAAAATCCATCCCGAGTCGCGGGTATCGGACATAGAAGACTCTCGCTTCGCGTAAGTGTTTTTAGTATCGTGGGAGGCGACGACGAAAACGATATTAAATTTAGGTAATTAGTGGGAAACGTAACCAAAATAGATATGTAGAAACAATTTAAAGAGATTTTCTTTTCTGTGATTAAATCT
>JBIOKC010000175.1:0-4081 GCA_044451425.1 Thermodesulfobacteriota bacterium | reverse complement strand
ACGAGAAAGAGCGATAACGTTAAAGTAATAAAGGGCGGTACTGCCGAAGTAGAGCTATAGTGCTTCCTTAACTTGCTTTGATGAATGATGATTGTAAAAGCGGCGGTACCAGGAACCGCCGCTTTTTTTTATGCGGTATGTAAACTGAGAGCCATACTACCCCGGGCTTCGTCTTCAGGGGTCTCCCCGAATATCCTTTTCTCTATAAGACCGAGCATTTCAGGTATGGCGTTTTTTCCCCGGGCCGATATGAGCGGTGCTCCGTAAGCCCTGGAGAGCCTTCTCGCGGCGTCCAATGGGGTTTTATCCGATTTGTTGAGCACTATCATCTGCGGTATGGATTCGTATCCTGTCTGTCCGAGTATCTTGTTCACGGACTCTATCCTCTCCTCGACCATCGGGTCGCTCGCGTCGGCGACGTGGAGAAGGAGCGATGAGCTTCCTAGCTCCTCGAGAGTCGCCCTGAACGCGTTGACGAGCTCCTTAGGAAGGTCGCTTATGAATCCCACCGTGTCCGTTATCAGTATTTCCCTCATTCCGGGGAGAATTATCTTCCTCGTCGTCGGGACGAGCGTGGAAAAGAGCTTATTCTCGACGACCACTCCGCTGTTGGTTAGCGCGTTGAACAGGGTCGATTTGCCGACGTTCGTGTAGCCTATGAAAGTCACCGTGGGTATGCCCGTCTCCTTCCTCTTTTCCCTCGTACGCTCCCGTCTTTTGCTGAGGTGGGTTATCTCGCTCTCTAGGTTATCTATCTGTTTCCTTATGCGTCTTCTTTCTTCCTCCAGCTTTTTTTCACCGGGGCCCCTCGTTCCGATACCGCCTCCGAGCTGCGAGAGCTCTATTCCGCGCCCGACGAGCCGCGGCAGGTTGTACTTGAACTGCGCGAGCTTCACCTGCAGCTTCCCTTCGGCCGTGGTCGCGTGCCTGGCGAATATCTCGAGAATGAGCTGCGTCCGGTCCATGACGGTGAGGTTCGTCTCGTCCGTTATGGACTTCACCTGCGCGGGGGTAAGCTCGACGTCGAATATGATCTTCTCCGCACCCACTTGCCTGGCCGTAAGTATCGCTTCGTGTAACTTTCCTTTACCTATGAGGTATCTGGGGTCTGTTTCTTTTCTTATCTGAATTATCGAGCCGAGCACTGCCTTATTCGCCGATCTTGCGAGAGATTTCAGCTCTTCAAGCGACTCTTCGGCTTCCAACTTGCACTTAGTCGAATAGCCTACGAGCAGCACTCCTTCGCGGTCCTTCGCTCCGCCCTGCTCGTAGTAGGACTTTTCGAGACTATGCTCGACGTCCCTTATGAGCTCGTCCGAGCTTACGTCCACCTGCCCGAGGTCGCGGTACTCCTCGACCTGCCATTTCTTCCCGTCATGGTTGGGCGGGAGCACGTGGGCGAGGTAGAACTTTCCGGGGTCGCCGTCCGGCCTCACTTCGATTAGTCCCATGAGGTCGAGCCTTTCGTTAACGAGTGTGACTAGGTCGTTCTCGCTCAGGCCCGAGTTTTTGAGGTGCGTATGCACGAGCCTCGCCCCCCTGAGCCTGTACCTGGACTCCCTCGACCTTCCCAGGACCTCGTCGAACGACAGTTCGTGCGAGTCGCCCAGGAATACGGCCGCAACCTTCCCCTTCCTGTCTATTAGTACAGAGATACCCTTCCTCAGCTCGTGTGAGAGCCTCGCAAGCGTTCTCGCAAGCTCTAATGTTATTATTTCTTTCGGGGGGATTTTTCTTCTGTAAAGCCTTTCAAGGTTTCCTGTTTCACTTCTCGTCAAACCGGTTGTCTTTCCGTATATTTTACTTATATGCACACCTCCTTAGCGTATCAACCACTACTCTTATGATAAACATTCGCCCGAATCAGTCAAGGAGATTAATATACGGTTAATAAAATGATTTAGCATTGACGCTCCTTCAAATCATCTTACGGCACGGTAAACTTAAAAATGTTGTTATTTCGAATGAACGTGAGAAATCTTAAGCCTTTAATTCCCTCTCCTTTGAGGGGAAGGGTGAGGGTGAAGATCCCGTCATTTCTGAAAATCCTTATTTGGGAATCCGCTCACAATGTGTGTTGATAAATATAAATAATCTCGCTGTGTCTGCTTCTGTTCATCCAACATTTCTTTCAACATTCGAAGCCCAAACCGTCCCCCTGCAATTAGGTCTAATTTCAACCCATTGTAATTCCTAACTTTCTTGAGCCTGAGGTCTTAAACGAGCGGATAATCTGCGCTATCCGGGTCCCGCTTCGGACACAATTCTCACGCATTGATTTCCCTAGTGTTCCCGGATTAATCCAGAAGCCTGGATTCCCTCAGTCGGTCGCGAAGTCGCCGTATTCCACGGTTACTAAGTGGACACCCGCCGCATTCCTGTAGTGTACGCCAATGTAGTAGTCTATGGCTTCGTTTATGACCGTGCTCATCGTTATGCCGTATACTCCGGTAATATTATCGAGCGAATAGCGTTTGTCTGCCTCTATCGTAAATGTAATTCTCGTGGGCTCTCTCAACATCATCTCTGCTCCTCGGTCTAATAAGATAGCACACTATGCCGCAGGGGGGGGAATGATTTTCGATCGTTCCATTTCTAATCTTTTCATTGCTGTTTTTCGCGCGGACGGGATAGGTAATCGCTTTACCTCTCTCTATCGCAGATTATAATTTGTTTAAATGACGGAAGCCAAATACCTCGTACCGTGAGCGGGCAAATAGGCGTTACGCGGAATGAGACAGGAATACGAGGATGAAAGGGATGGGAGGGTTTAAATGACTGATAGTTTCGAAGAAGAAATAAAGAGCATAGCGGGAAGCTCTCGGAAGGGCAAATCGGCTATTGAGCTCACCGAGACGGATAAGGAGTTCCTCGGAGCGATAGAGGAGTTCTATGTAATTGCTCGCCGAGCCGTCACTTATTTCAACAGCTCTTCCGCGGGACAAAGACTCTCGTTACAAAAGCTCACGCCCGATTCCCTCGACCTCTTCCTGGATATTCAGGGGAGACGCGGGGGGTTCTCCATATCTTCGCCTTCAGGAATAGTGGTCCTTTTCGATGAAGACCCCGACCTGCTGACCGTAATCGGGAGAAGAAGGAAGAGCGATGGGTACGTGGAAGGGAAGCTCACGTCCGCTATACAGCTCATAAAGATTAGGTTCAGGAAGGAAAATGGCGTATCTGTTTACAGGGACAACTCGGGTGGGGCGATCGACCCTCACGATATAGTGGCGCTCCTGATCAGGTGGGTCTCGTCGGTTTAATGGTTAAGGAGCTTGAAGGAATACGTGGGTAAGGGAAGCGAGGAAGATTATAGAAAATATAAGTATGACCACACCCATAATGTAAAGCGCACCAGCTTTCTCGTCTTTGGTAAGCTCGAAAAGCTTTTGATGTCCGTTCTCTTGTTTTTTTGCTTCGTGTTTGCTCATGACCGCAACATTATAACGGCATATCCGTCTTTGTAAAGAATACCCCGCCAAACTTGCAAATAATATCAACTTCGTTGATTCAAAAGGAATACTGGGAATACACGGATGAGTCCGGGGAAAAGTAAGATAGTTATGGAAAGAAAAGAATTGTGGAAAGAAATGGTACTCGCTATAAACGACATAAAGTCGTGACTGAACTACTGAAACCGGTGTGTGTTTATGAGTGACCGATATCTCTGGATAGAATAAAACCCATGCCGAACTACGTCACACCGGAAGTTTTTGGAGATCTCGTAGACCAGATCATCACCCTTGAGGGTGAGGCAGAGGTTGCCTTGGCCCAGCTTCTGGGGAGCTTCCTGCGCCAGAAACTGTCGAGCGTAGATATGGTGATGACCCACTAGGGGATGCCGTGAACGGGTTTGCCGCACGCCGTTCGGGAAATAATAAATCGAGATCATCGGCGCGTATCAGCCGTCGTCTGACTTTTGCAGAAGTGATACGCGCATTCATTATGGATTGATTTTGACGGACTGCCGGTTCCTTTTTGCATCAATGACAAATATTAATTAGTGTTATAAGTGTGATAGATCAAGTAACGCCTGCTTCAGGCCGCCCAGCGAGGGCAAGAGCTTCATACTACTCCATGT
>JBIOKC010000174.1:0-4083 GCA_044451425.1 Thermodesulfobacteriota bacterium | reverse complement strand
CTCTTGGCTGCCGGGAACCTTCCCTGAAAGCTCATCGACCAGCTCAGGTCGAGCAGGAGCGCCGTTGTCGCGTGCGTATGATATTCCGTCTCGTATACCTCGAAGTCTCCGGGCCGGAGCTTGATGCCTTTGCCTTCGGATTCCCTGACGAGAGATCTCTTCAGCGTGTTCACTACGTTCAGGTTAAACGGGTCGCCGAACTCGTACTCCTTGGATTCCTCGGGCTTTGCCGAACCAGATCCCCTGAGACCGGTCTCGTGCTCGGAGAGCTTGTTGCGCTTAAGAGAAGAAAAAATGTCCGTAAGAGCCGTCTCTCCGATCTTCCTTATACCCCTTGGCGTAAGCTCCGTGCGCTCGCCCCTTGTCCTGACGTAACCCGACATCTCAAGAGTGGATTTAAAGCTCTTCAATAGTAGTAGTGACCTGTAGCCTTCCCCGCTCAGAATGTCCGTCAGGTCCCCCGGATTTATATCATCGAAATTCCCCGAGATGAGGCTCTTCTCGATCCTGTCGAGCTCTTCAGACCTGTCTATCAATTCCAGGAGACTGTCCAGGTCTATAGGGGAATCGCCGTTAAACCTATCCCCGTAACGCTTGATTAATCTCTCCGCCTTCTTGATTTCCTCGAGCCGGTCAAGCAGTGCACGGTACCTTTCCCCCGCCTCTTCGTCCAGGAATTCATAGTCCTTCAGGCTCTCGATCCCCGAGCTCGGCTTCAACTCGAGGTTGTTAAGGAAACGCTCCCTCTCTCTCAAATCAGGTGAATCCGGGGGCAAGACTCTATTTAAATAGCTCAGCTCCTCCTCGACTATCTCCCGGAGCTCATCCTTTATCTCATTTAACACAAGCCTGGGGTTGTATTTGTCAAAGGCATTTTGTCTCCAGTCCGCAAACTTGGAACGGAGCTCGTCTATACCCATAACCCTCAGATCTAGTCTTTTAAGCCCCTGCTTCAGTATCCACTCGTATGCCTCATCCGGAGTCCAGCCTTCCATAAGATAATCGGAGAACTCACCGAAGAAGTCCTCAGCGTTCATCTCCAGCTCAGACTGTGTCCCGTCCCATTTGAGGTACCTGTACAGGGCTGTCATTTGTATAATATCTTTCCCCTTACGTTTTCCTTGTTTAATTTGTTATTGAGATGGAGCCCTTCGAGCGTGAATTCCACTGCGGAAGCTATCTCTGCCGGCGAATCCGCAACACCCAGCTCGTCGATACATCTCTCAAGCCCCTTAATCTCCTTAACCCCCATTATATAATCCTCAGACGGCATCACGTCCGCGACCTCGACGTAGCCGTGCTCGAAGCTCTTTATCACCTCGTTCATTATATCCAGAGACGGGAAATACGTATCGAAAACCGTTTTTATTGAACGCTTGATTAGCTTCTCGACGATAGTCCCTTCGGATGAATCCTCGCCCAGGTACTCGAGCTCTATCTTGCCGCTCGTCGAGGGCACTATAGACGGGAAATCCGTTATTCTGGGCGCGACTTCACGTTCACCCAGCCTGATGCCCCTCTTCTCCGCAGCAGCTATAATGCTTTCGTAGTTCGCAATAGTGGTTCTCACGCTTACTCCCGAGCGCTGGTTTATATCAGCGGAGCTCCTGGCCTGAAACGAAATCTCCGCTATTATCTCCTTAATAAACTTTGGCACTCTGAGCGTGAATCCCACGATGTTCGGAACGTATGATTCCTGTTCCATTATCGAGATCTCCGCTTCCCTTGTCCTCGGGTAATGCGTGCTTATCTGAGCCTGGAACCTGTCCTTTAGCGGAGTTATTATCCTTCCCCTGTTCGTGTAGTCCTCCGGGTTCGCCGTCGCGACTATGCATATGTCTAGAGGTAGCCTGATTTTATATCCTTTTATCTGGATATCTTTTTCCTCCATGACGTTAAAGAGTCCCACTTGTACCTTTTCAACGAGGTCAGGGAGCTCGTTAATCGCAAAAATCCCTCTATTGGTTCTGGGTATCAGTCCGAAGTGTATTGTCAGCTCGTCAGACAGATATCTTCCTTCGGCGACTTTTATCGGGTCGACTTCCCCTATGAGGTCCGCTATCGAAACATCGGGAGTCGCAAGCTTCTCGCTGTACCTCGCTTCCCTTCCTATCCATTCTATTTCTGTGTCGTCTCCATATTTTTCTACCAGCTCCCTGCTGTATTTGGTTACCGGACTGTAAGGACCGTCGTTAAGCTCGCCGCCCTTTATTACTGGTACTTCCTCATCGAGGAGGTTAACGAGAGCACGTATGAGGCGGGACTTGGCCTGTCCTCGTTCGCCGATGAAAATGAGATCGTGTCCCGCGAGCACCGCGGTTTCGATCTGGGGGATAACCGTCTCTTCATACCCTATGATTCCGGGGAATGCGTTCTCTCCGTTCCTGAGCTTCCATACAAGATTCTTCCTCATCTCGTCCTTGACGGAGAATACCCTGTATTCGCTTGCCTTTAGTTCCCCGATAGTCGCGGGTTTCTGAAGCATTACAATATTTCTCCTCAATATTCGACCATCTGGTTACCAGGTCGTATATACCGGCTTATATACTCTACAAGTGTACTCAAAAAATTATAATTGTAATCTATGCCGATTTGAAGACTGTATAATTCCGCTACCTGCCGTTATATCTTTTAAAAAGGAGCGACGGGAGCAATAATAAGGTTTAACAAGGGATGAAATTGAGGTTTTCGGAGTCAAGTCGCTTAGATATTCATCTAAAAAGAATGGTATGAGCGGTACGATCCCCCGTTTCAAGGTGTCGGGGATACGAAACCATTCCTCCAATTGTGATCGAAAAGGCATTCGCTTGCCCCGGATGAGGTCTTTAGAACAAGCCCGCTCTACAGGAGAAAAACCGTAACTATGTTCATGTGCAAGGACCTGGTCGAGAATATAATGGATTACATCGACAATGAGCTCGACCTTAAAACTCTCGAGGAGCTGGAGGAGCACGCGTCAGCGTGTCCCGAGTGCAGAGCGTTCATCGATACCTATAAAAGAATGCTTGAGCTTACGGGAAAGCTCAAAGACCGTTCGTTCGTAACACCGGAAGTCAGAAACAGGCTTAAAATGCTCCTCAAATCCAAGATAAAGCCTAATTAACCCCGTCTGTTACCTCAATTTGTCGATGTCAACAAACACGTTAGAAAGTAAAGCTAATGTTTTATAGTAATTCACATAGTGTCACGTTGGCTCTACCTCTTATTCTTTCCGACAACTATCTAACCCGCGACTTCTCCCGAACGTGATAAAATTATTTACAATTTTCTCCGTTGCGTATATATAATATAATAATCATCATAGGTGGGTTCATATGAAAGGGGATATTGACAAGGTCCAAACACAGGAAAACCTGAAAAGGATTTCCGCCAATTTCGAGCTGGAGCTCCTACGCCTCATAAAGACGCTCAATCTTATTTCCCAGTCGAAGGAGCTTTATAGGGAGCAGATGACTTTTATACAGGCAGTGACCGACAGATACAAGCTGAGGTTAAGCGATTTCACTATACGTCTTCTCGACATGGAGAGAAAATCGCATGCGGCATCTCTCGCTCAGGATACGGACAATCAATTTTCAACTCAGAAAGAACCCGTACTCACGCCGTCATCCGTCATCGAAGTCATAACCGAATTAAGACAATATTTTAATCAAATAAGCACGGAGATCGAAAACAATAAAAATGATTACCTGAACAAGCTCGACTCGGTCTACTCCGTTTACAATCTTCAGCTTGGCGCTTCACAGACCGACCTCGACCTCAAGCTGAGGGAGCTTCAGAAGGAAATAGCACGGGTTCCCGATTCAAACGGCTCAGGCGGGGATGAAAAGGATCTTACAGACGATATTACACAAATAGATTATGTAAGACCTTCTCTCCAGCAGCATGAGACAGTTAAGACAAAGTCAAACAGAATAGATTACATTGGGCCTGACGAACCGATAAAACGGGTCCCAAATAAAACCACGGCACAAGCCACACCCAACACTAAGACAAAAACGGAAACAAAAACGGAAACGAAAGCAAATACCGCATCCGCCGAAGCCGAAGCGGATAAGAACGCAAAGATAAAGAATTCTTACG
>JBIOKC010000173.1:0-4119 GCA_044451425.1 Thermodesulfobacteriota bacterium | reverse complement strand
GTAAAGCATATCGCAGAGGTGCTTGCAGGCAGGGTCAGGAAAGACGATCGATGAACCCACTCAGAAATTTCACGAGCTTAATAAATTCCGTCGGATTTTCCTCCGGCTGACGGAGGGCTTGATTTATCTCAAGCTGCATCGAAGGTATTCCCAACTTCGTCGCGACGAACCTGGTCACGGTCATCTGCCTCGCCGCGGGAAAGACGGTTGTCGAGCCGAGCGAGACGTTATTCATCTCCGCAACCCGTTCGAGCTCGGCAAGATAACGATGCCTCCCGTTTAGAAACTCTTTATTCAAGCCCACGCCCGGATATATATCTTCCGGCCTTTTGGAGCCCGTTCCGTGAAGGTCAATCAAAAATTCGATCCCGAGTTCGGGAGCTAGGCCGGATATGCTTTTTTTAAACGGTGATTCGTCCGAGTAGTTGGGGTCTGGCTCGGACAGCCTGTCCGAATAGAGCGCATGACAACCCGTGAGCGAGTGCAGCAGAACCGAAAGCGCGCCCGTATAGAACTCCTGCCTCTTCATTCTACCCATACGCACATGTGCCGTCGCGTGGGGAGCCGTTACCAGTATGGGAACGGTTCCCTTGAGAAAAGGGATGCCGTCCGAGTCATTATTCACGCGCACTTTGTAAAAGTCTCTGATGAGTGTCTCGAACCCGAGCGCAAAATCTACGGGATTCTTGAAGGCGCGGGACGAGCAAGTCCTCCAGTTACCACCCGGAATTCTATTCTCGTCCGTAAGAATATCATCCAGCAGCGGACCCGGCTCGTAACAAAAAAAATGAGTCCCGGAATGTTCGATTTCCACTCTTCTGAACAGCCCGGAGCCGGTTCCCTCGACCACGTCGAGCTCTTTTATTTTTCCCTCCGGGTCGTCCATGATATAGAGCTCTCCCGAAACCGTGGAGTGCGGTCCGCCGTCGAATAATGCGGCCGGGTATCCCCTCTTCGTATCGTACAATTTTCCTGGGAGCTCAAGCACAGAGACGAGCCTGCAGCCCCTCATGTAACAGCTCCTCTCCTCTCCCCTTAACAGCGTCCCGTAAACGAATATTTTGTCGACGCTGTCCGACATTTCAGTTTCGTGGAAGTAATTCCGATCCGGAATAAATGATTAGACCCCCGACCATGACCATCCTGACATCCCGGGGAGTTGATGAGATTACGGAAAGATAAGGATCGCGCGGTTTATCTCTCGTACTGAGAAAAATCAGGTCGGCCTCCTTTCCCGGTTCGATGCTGCCGGTAATATTCTCGAGATACAGGGCGTTCGCCCCTCCGAGCGTCGCCGCGTATACGGTCTTATATGCCGCTTTAGCTCCCGCCGCGCCCGACACCAGGAGATGAAGGAATCTCATCTCCTCGAAGAAATCAAGGTTGTAGTTGCTCGAAAGACCATCGGTCCCGATGCCAAGCCTCCGGAAATCCATAAACCGGCTCACGCTCGGCGCTCCCACCTGAAGGAAGAGGTTGCTCCTCGGACAGAGTACTATTGCCGCATCCGTATCGTGAAGCTCGGAAGCCTCTTCTTCCGAAACCTGCACCATGTGAACGAGAGTGATCCTCGTGCCGTCGAGCAGCCCCGTTCTTCTCAGGTACGACACGGGCGAGCACGCCGAAGGCCTTTTAAACGGGCTTTTGTTTATGAGCGGGAATATCTTTTTTTCAATACCGTTCTCCTCACCTCTCACGAACTTCACTTCATCCGCGCTCTCTCCGAGATGGGTCCCTATCGGAACTCCACGCTTCCTGTGAGACCTGAGCGCCTTTTTAAGCAGACCCGGGCTGCATGAATAGGGGGAATGGGGGAAGAGCCTTTCCTGAAAAAGCGGGCTATCTTCAAGAGACGAGAAGTCCGTACCGTCTTCATTGCTGTCGAGGATCTCTCTGAATAGGACCGTTCTCAGACCCGAGTCCTTTAAGAGCGGCTTGTCTATCCCGCCGTAGGAGGATATCTCGCCTACGGTCGTAACACCGCACTCGATGAGTGTTTCTATCCCCGCTTCGACCGACTCTATTATTTCACCGTTTGATACCCCCGCCCTCTTCTCCATGACTATCTGCTCAAGCCAGCCCATAAAGCCTCTGAAGCTGCGGAGCCTCTTCTTCATCCAGCCCAGCTCGAGATGTGTGTGCGCGTTGACGAAGCCCGGCAGTAAGATCCCCTTCCCGAGATCTATCTCATTTACTCCCCCGTAACTCTTCCTGAGCACTGATGACCCGCCTATTTCTCTTATCTTTCCATCCGCTATCAATAAGGACGCGTTTTTTAAAGGCTTGGATGAAACGGGAATGACGGTTTCGGCGGACAGTAAAAGCTTTTTCATAGTCGGATGCAGAATATCGGGATCAGATAATCCCGAGCGCAAAATTCATTAGTAAAGAGACGAAACTCACGACGCCCCCAGAGACTTGATACGCTCGATTAAATCGCCGCTCAACGCGCCGTGCGCGATTTCCTCGACAGCCCCCCGCATCTTAATGGACCAGTCCTCTCTGATTTCGATATCGAGCTCGCCACCCGGCATCGATACGGTAACTTTCCGGGCGGTAAAGCCGTTTTTCACGCAAGCTGCTGCGACGGCGCATGAGCTGCTCCCGGAAGCAAGCGTGTAACCCGCCCCTCGCTCCCATATCATTATCTCCACCCTGTCATTAGAAACTACTCTTGCGAACTGGATGTTTATGCGTTTTGGGAAAATCTCGTTCGTTTCTATCAGAGGGCCGAGGAGCCTCGTGTAGCCCTCGTCGAGCGTCTCTGTAAATACGACGCAGTGGGGATTCCCTACCGAGACGGCAGTAATCCTCAGCACCTCGCCGTCGACTCTCATCTCCTCGTTAACCACCTCCCTCTCCTCCCCGCTCACGGGAATCGCGCCGCTCGCGAAAGTCGCGGTACCCATCTCTACGGTAACGAACGGCACCCTGCCGTCCCTTATCTCAAGCCCGGCCGTGACTATGCCGCCCGCCGTATCGATCTTAAATTCCTTTTTATCCGTGTGTCCGTGCTCATAGAGATACTTAGCGAAGATCCTGAGACCGTTCCCGCTCTTCTCGGCTTCGCTCCCGTCGGGATTGAGTATCCTGAGACCGAAGTCGGCTTTATCCGAGGGCACGAGAAGCAATATCCCGTCCGAACCTATGCCGTAATTCCTGTTGCAGAGAAGACGAATAACCTCGGGCGTGAGCTCGAAAGAGATACGCGAGCTGTCGAGCACGAAATAATCGTTCCCGAGGCCGTGTGATTTCACGAATTCATTCATATTTCAAACCCTCTTCACATACGATATTCAACCTGCGATTTTCCATACGATCTCCATTCACCGGACGAGCCGCTATTAATTGTCGATTGAATATTATATTAAATGCAGAGGATAAAGCTATTCCATGATTACTCTTCCGCTGTGCCCGCTCATTCTGAGCTTGGAAGCGGTCTGGTCGGCGTCGTCTTTATTCCTGAACCGGCCCACCCTGACCCTCCAGTAGTTATCACCGCTGACATCGATCGACTCCACCCTGACGTCATTATAGTCAGAATCGAGCTGCCGTTTGAGTGTCATCGCGTTGCCTTTATCGGCGAAAGAGCCGACCTGCACCGTATAGAGCGCATCGAAATAATTGCTTCCTCTTGTGGAAGGAGTGGTTATCACCTCAACCTTGACTCTTATCGTGCCTTCCTCGACCATGCCTATCGACTTGGCGGCCGCATACGACATGTCGATAATCCTGCCCCCCACGAAAGGACCCCTGTCGGTTATCTTTACTATCACGTCCCTGCCGTTCTCGAGATTGGTGACCCTGACGACAGTGCCCATAGGGAGACTCCTGTGAGCCGCGGTGTATGCGTATTTGCTGAAGCGCTCCCCGTTCGCCGCATTTTTGTTATGCTCCTCTATGCCGTACCAGGAAGCCGTACCGATCTGGGTCGAGCCCCCTTCGATATACCCCCCCGGAGGCTCCTCCCCCTGCGGTATACCGGCGGGTCCGACATTCTTTTTAGCGCATGAAAAAACTACCGGGAGAAGTAACAATAATAGAAGTAATCTATTATTCATGCTCTCGAATTTTAATGATAGAGGATATCCGGCAGAAAGAATGCTCTCTAGGAAGCCG
>JBIOKC010000172.1:0-4189 GCA_044451425.1 Thermodesulfobacteriota bacterium | reverse complement strand
GTATCATTAACCGGTTTCATTGTATACTGGCGAGAAGGGCTTTAATGTTATCCCGAACGGTGCCTTTATCGTTATAAACACTCGACCCGGCGATGAGGACGGTAGCCCCCGCACGCACGACTTCGGGCGCCGTTTCCGTGTCTATGCCTCCGTCGACGCCGATGGGGACATCGATCCCTTTCTTGTACAGCATCTCTTTTATAACGCGTATCTTGTCGATCTGGCTCCATATGAATTTCTGTCCGCCGAACCCCGGATTCACGCCCATTACCTGAACGAAGTCCGCGAGCTCCAATACCTCCCCGATAGCCGAAGGGGGGGTTCCCGGATTGAGCGTTACGCCGGATTGAATGCCGAGCTCTCTTATCGATTCCAGTACGCGATGAAGATGGTAGCATACCTCCTGGTGGACTATGATGCGGTCCGCTCCGGACCTGGCGAATAAGTCTATGTATTTTCCAGGCTCGACGATCATGAGGTGCACGTCCAGCTTCAATTTCACGAGCGGCCTTATAGTCGCTACAACTCCTGGGCCGAAGTTGATGTTCGGGACGAAACGGCCGTCCATTACGTCTATCTGTATCCACTTCACTCCCGCTTCCTCGGCTTCCCTTACACACTCGCCGAGCCTGGCAAAGTCCGCAGATAGAATCGAAGGTTCGACTATAACCATATATTTATTTCCCCGTACGCCTACATTTTAGTATTTCAGTACTCTCATGAATCCTTACGCTTCTGATAGCGAATCCCGTGTGAAGTCGCCACTATGACCTCACTCGCGGTCCCTATGAATAAGCCGAACTCCGCTATCCCGGCTCTCTGACCGAGCTTGAGAGCAAGGTCGTTAAGATTCCGGATCGGGCCGAACTTACTATCAATTATGTAGTTATTCTGATCTGTGGTGTATGGGGTCCCGTCATCCTTCATCCGCAAAACGGGCTCGGCGCCGAGAGATACGAGGAAATTCGCGACGGGCTTCCAAGCGAAGGGGATCACCTCTACGGGTACTGGAAAGTGTGTACCCAAAGCCGGCGAAAGCTTGCTCTCGTCAACTATAATCACATTGCGCCTGCTCGACTGAGCCAGGACCTTCTCCCGGAGCAACGCACCACCCCCACCCTTTATCAGGTTGAGCTCGGGATCGACTTCGTCCGCGCCGTCTATCGTAAGGTCTAATTCCTGTTTCTCGTCAAAGGAGGTCAGAGGAATGCCCAGCTCTCTCGCGGTCTTTTCCGTATCCTTTGAGCTCGGAATGCCAACTATGTCCTTAAGCCTTCCGTCTTTAAGCCTTGCGGCAATCTCAATAAGGGCGAATTTAGTCGTGCTTCCGGTGCCCAGCCCGAGCACCATTCCCGGACGTATTAGATCGACTGAGCTTATGCCGGCTTCCTGTTTAAGCCTGTCCTGAAGCTTTTTCTCGTCTGTAGCGGGAGAATCGCTCAACCGGCTTTCTCCTTATGTGAATTGAGCTCATTTATAAACGCTTTTGTATCCTGAAGGATCACTGCGGGGTCATCAACTATATGCAGGAGATTCGAAGGGGGGAGCTCGTGAACGCCTTCCCTCGTGAAATCGCTCGGGACGACGATGCAGTTCATGTCTGCAGCAAGCGCAGCCTTGACTCCGGTAGCGGAATCTTCGATAACGAGGCCTTCTTGATGGGACACTTTCAGCTCCTCCGCAAGCAGTATGTATATCTCCGGGCCGGGCTTTCCATGCTCGACGTCCTGAATCGTGGCGATGAAATCGAATTCTGACGTTATGCCGAGAACGTCAAGCACGCGGTCAGCCTCCTCTCTGTGGGACATCGTTCCGAGGCCGGTCGGATATCCTTCGCCGCGCACCCATTTGAGAAGTCCCAGATTGAAGGGGCAGAGGTGTTCTTTTAATATTTTCGGGTCGGATATCATTTTGAAATAAGTATCCAGTCTCATATCGACGTATGCCTGCCACGCCGTTCGCACATGGAATTCCTTCATTCTCGACCTTGCGGCGTTTTCGAGTTTAAATCTCTTGAGAAGTCCTACCGCGACCTCTTTACGAGAGAGACCAACGTAGTCCTTGAACGCCCGGATGACCTCGTCTTCGGTCAGCGATTTATCCAGCTCGACCGCAGCCCTCGCGTAGGACTTCGCTTTGAGTACTTCCGTTTGCACAAGAGTGCCATCTAGATCGAATATCAGCGCTTTTATCACTTTTGCTTCTATCAGAGAATCTTCGCCAGCCTGTTAATGCCGCTTATCACGTCTTCGCCGAGATGGAACGTTATGACCTTGCGTTTCCTGTCGAGGAGAGCCTGGCGGTCGCCGAGGGCCTCTGCGTTTATAAATACTCCGAATGATATGGACGAAGCCTTCTTTCCCGGCTCGTCTGGGATCGGGGCGTCCTGAGGCTTATCCGAAGTGAACTGAATAAAAAGACCGTTCCCGGCGTCACCCTTATGGATCTGACCGGTGGAATGGAGGAACCTCGGCCCGAACCCGACTGTCGTGGCCAGACGGTATTGCCTCTCGACCTTGGCCCTCAGCTTCTGGAGCGCGTCGTATGTTTCATCCGTGGGTTCGACGTATGCCTGGAACGAAACGTAGCTCCTACCCTTGGATTCATCCTTGCCCGGTTTTGCGAAAGAGAAGAATTTTTTAAGCGCTTGCTCGAGGCTCGAAGCCCTAAAGTCGGAATAAACCATTATACCTTTTTCGGTCAGCGTCGGTTTTAAAAGAGGGAGTTTACCCTTTTTCTGATACTCTACGATCATCTTGCGAGCGAGGACCTTGGCGGCCTCGACGTTCGGCTGATTGAACGGGTGGATGCCGATTATCATTCCTGCGATGGCTATCGCCATCTCCCATCTGAAGAACTCTCCCCCCAGGTCGTATATATCGTTTAAGTTGATGTACACGACCGGATGTCCGGCTTTCTCAAGCGCCTTTACCTGCCTGTCGTACGTGCTGTCATGCGCAAGACGGAGGTAGACGAAGAGCCTGTCGTTAGCATAAAATTCAGGCTGGGAGAGAGGTTCTCTGTCGACGGGCAGTATCCCTTTTCCGTCCTTTCCAGTGCTTTCGGCCATCAGCTGTTCTACCCATGAGCCGAAGCTCTCTATCGGGGGTGAAGCGACGAGCGTTACCTTATCACGCCCGGCTTTTGCGAGCTCGCCTAGTATAGCGCCCAGCCACGCGCCCGAGTTGCTCCCGTTGACCGCCGGGTTGCAGCTTTCGTTGTTATGGAGCATCGTAATGGCTCTCGACGGAGCAGGTCCACATTGACTCCCTGAAAAGCCGCTGGGGGTATGCCGACGAAAGAGAGCGCCGAGTAGCGTCCTCCGATATTGGGGTCGTTTAAAAACGTCTTTCTGAATTTAAGCTCTTTTGCGATCTTCTGGAGCCCGCTGCCCGGGTCGGTTATGGCAACGAAATGCTGTCCTGCTTCTTTCTTGCCCACTTCTTTTAAAACATCATTGTAGAAATATTTCATGAACGAAAGCGTCTCCGCGGTTCCTCCCGATTTTGTGGAGACAATAAAGAGGGTCTTCGACATATCGAGACGTTTCCTCTGCTCGAGCACTGCACCCGGGTCAGTGCTGTCCAGGACAGTTACATCGAGATAGCCCTTTTTGACACCGAATGTTTCGCGGATAACCAGCGGAGCGAGGCTCGAACCGCCCATACCTAAGAGTAGAGCGTTCTTATAACCGTCCGCTCTAACCCCTTCCACGACTTTATTAATTCCCGGAAGGGCTTCGAGCATGACTTCGGGTATATGAAGCCATCCGAGCCGGTTACTTATCTCGGTCGGGTCGTCCTCCCAGACCAGGTAATCAAAATTCCATATCTTCTGTATTATGTTATTGTCCCTGATTTGCTGGAGTGCCTTATCGATCGCGGGCTGATACTGGCCGAGAGATGCGGAATAAGGCTTCTTGCCCGATAGTATCTGCTCCTTTTTTTCCTCGATGCTCGCCATCAACGTCTTGAACGAGTCGGCAAATTGATCGACTCCGTCCTTGAGCAACTTGTTCGTTACAGTCTTTAAATCTATACCGAGCTTACCGAGCTTTTCTATGTCCTCCCTTGCCTGTTTGACACCTTTTGTGATAGTAATCGCGACCTTTCCGTGATCCCTAAAATTCTTGTAGGTGACAGGGGGAACGGTATTTACTGTGTCGGGCCCAATGAGCTCGTCCACATAG
>JBIOKC010000171.1:0-4203 GCA_044451425.1 Thermodesulfobacteriota bacterium | reverse complement strand
CTGTCCCGCCTCCCTATATTGGCATCCTCTGTTTCTGTGTTGAATCCCGAGACGACCTGGCCTATCGGTACCATCCTCCCCGCGGGTTGGCTCCATATCTGGAGGCTATGAATCGTATCGAGGTTCATTCTTTCATAGTCGGGAGCCCTTGCGATTATGGGCAGGAGCTGCGGCTCGAACGTGCTTTTATCCCTGTAAATACCTGTCTGAGTACCCGAGAATGACTCCTCGAAGGCTCTCGCGACTTCGGGGCGCGATATCCCCAGCTGACTCGCCTGCGCCTCCTCAAGCTGCGGCCTCACTACTTTTACCTTTTCCTTCCATTCGTCCCTGACCGCCTTTGCTTGGGGGTCCGCTTTCAGAATATCTTTTGCCTTACCAGCTAGTTCCCTCAGCACTGTCCTGTCCGGACCGCTTATGCGGAGCTGAATCTTGCCTCCTTCTCCGGGGCCAAGGAGAAATTTCCTGACGTTTACTACGGCGTCAGGAAGAAGCTTCTCAAGGTCATTCTGTGTCTTCTGCAAAATCGGGTCGATTACGTTGTAGTTCTCCACTGTGGCTAGAATTACCGCATAGCTGGGAGATTGCTTACCTGGTACGTATGTCAGGAGAAAACGGGGGTCGCCTCCACCGATCTCGGCAACGACGCTCGTTACCCCTTTGGTACCTTTTAAATAGTCCTCGGCGGCTTTTAGCTCTTTTGCCGTGTCCTCTATTCGGTATCCTTCGGGGAAATAGACCTCCACGAAGAACTGCGGTCTCGTCGCCGTCGGGAAAAACATAGTCTTTACGAACCCGAAGCCTATCAGGGATAGGATAAATATTCCTATTACGACTCCGACTGTTATGTATCTGAGATTTATGGCTGTGATCAGGAGCTTCTTATAAGCCTGAAAGAATTTCCCCGCATAGGGGTCTTTTTCCTTGGAATCATCTTTTACGGGTTTCTTCTTACCTATTAGGAAGTATTTACAGAGGAGCGGCGTTGTGGTGACCGCGGTGACCCAGCTGAACATCAGTGATATCAAAATGACCTGGAATAAAGTCCTGCAGTATTCCCCCGTGCTATCCTTGGAAGTTCCTATAGCCGCGAAAGCTAGCACAGCGATCACGGTCGCTCCGAGAAGAGGTAATGAGGTCTGTCCCACTACCTCATTGGCCGCGTTTATTGCGTCCATGCCCTGTTGCATCTTTATCTTCATTCCATCCACAACGACGATCGCGTTGTCGACGAGCATTCCGAGGGCAATTATCAACGCCCCGAGCGAGATCCTCTCGAGCGTTATGTTCCACATACCCATAAAGACGAAAGTACCGCATATCGTGATGAAGAGTATTGCTCCGATGATGAGCCCGCTCCTTAGCCCCATAGCGAAGAGGAGCACGATCACCACTATGGCTATGGCTTCAATGAGATTGACGACGAACCCGTTTATAGATTGCGTTACGGCTTCTGATTGGAGAGAAATGACTTCGATTTCCATACCTAGTGGGGCTAGCGGCTCTAGATCTTTTATCTCTTGCTCGATGCCCTTCCCCATCGTTACGACGTTCCCGCCGAGAACCGTTGATATTGCGAGTCCAATCGCAGGTTTTCCGTTATAACTTATCAGATTTTTCGGCGGCTCTGTATACCCTCTCCTTATATCCGCGACGTCCTTTAGGTATACGAAGCTTTCGCTTCCTCTGTTGCTTACGAGCAGGTCTCCGAACTCTTTCTCCGATGTGAACTCGCCTGTCGGGTTGATCGGGAGTTTTTCCTTACCTACATCTATATTCCCAGCATCAGCTGGTAGATTCTTAGCTTTGAGGGCGTTATATATATCCTGCTGCGAAATCTGGAGTGCTGCCATCTTGGGGCGCGACATTTCTACGTAAACGGCCTCTTGCTGCTCTCCGTATAAAACAATTTTCTTGACATCATTGACGAGCAGAAGCTCCCGCTTGAGGAGATCAGCGTAGTCCTTTAGCTCGGCGTAGCTGTATCCCTCTCCGGTAATCGCCAGATACACTCCGTAAACGTCCCCGTAGTCATCATTAACGAGCGAGGGTCCCGCTCCGGGAGGTAATTGTGACTGGTAATCGTTTATCTTCTTCCTCAGCTCGTCCCAGACCTGTGGAAGGCTTTTTTTATCGTATTCGTCCTTGATTGTCGCTTTGATATACGAAAGACCTCGGGATGAAGTGGACTCTACTCTCTTCAGCTGGCCCATTTCCTGCACTGCTTTTTCAATTACGTTTGTAACTTCATTTTCTACCTCTGAAGCGCTAGCCCCGGGGTAAGGAGTGAGTATTACACAATCCTTTATAGTGAACTCGGGGTCTTCGAGCCTAGGAAGGCTCTGAAAGGCTTTAATACCTGCATAAATGATAAAAATAGTCAGCGTTATTGTTATGACATTTTTTCTTATTGAAAATTCTGCTATGTTCATCCGCGATAAACCTTCGTATTGTCGCTTCTAATCGAGTAGCGTAACCTTCATTCCTTCCTTGAGCTGATTTATACCGCTTACAGCTATCATATCGCCAATTTTAAGACCGCCTAGTATCTCTATGCTATTTTGCCCCGTAATCGTCCCCACTTTGACTTTCCTTTTATGAACCGTGTAGTCCTTTTGGTCTACCACCCATAGGTATTGCTCGGCTCCATCCCCGGTTACAACCGCTATAGCAGGGATAACAAAATATTCTCCCCCATTTATATTATTCGCTCTACCTTCCAGATGAACCTGAGCGGTCATACCCGCCAGCACCCTTATACTTCCGGGCTGGTACATGGTAAGCGTGGTTCGGTAGGTCTGCGTCCTCGGGTCAGCCTGAGCACTCACCTCTTTTAGTTTAAGTGAGAACTGCTCTCCCGGAGCGGATTGGAATGTCGAGTACATATTTACAATATCTCCCTGCTTCGTCGAAGCGAGTATGTTTTCCGGGAGGTCGATGACGATTTCCACCCTGGACAGATCCTGCAGGCTGAGTATATTGTCGAGGGGTCTAATCTCCTGATAATTCTGTACGAACTTGGCTCCGACGTATCCTCCGAACGGTGCTTTTAAATATGTATAGTCCAGGTTCGCTTTGGCATAATCGAGCCTGGCCTTAGCCGTATCCCTCTTTGCCCTTCTTACGTCGAAGTCGGCGACCGGAACGGCATTGCGCTCGTAGAGGTCTTTGTATCTCATATAGTCCGCCTGGGCTTCTACATACTGAGCGTACGCTTCGTCGTACGCTATTTGATAATCCCTTGGGTCAAGTCTCGCAAGGAGCTGGCCTTTCGATACCTCGTTGCCTTCGTTAACAGGGAACTCTATGATAGGTCCCTTGACCCGGAACGATAAATTTACCCTTTGAGATCCTTGCACCTTGCCGGGGAAAGTCCTCCCTTTGCCCTGATCGCCGCCGAGGATCAAAGTTTTGACTGGTCTCACGACCTGTACCTCAGGTACTTTGTTTTCTTGACCCTTGCAGGAACTGATGATTATGACGAGCATCATAGCTGTCATAAGTTTCCAAGGCAAGCCGGTTGTCGAGCGTCTCATTATTTACCTCTTTTATTTAGAATTGTTGGTTAAATCTATCCTACTCGAAGCTTGATTTCTTTGAAAGTCACTGTAATTCTTTAACTTAACGTTCATACATTTTGAGACAAGCGCTGGTTTATGAATGACTCTAGTGACCGGAAGATGCCCCCGGTACTCTAGTGTTATTTCTCTCAGCTAGGTTCTCGTTATAGTATTCACTTAACATCCTGAACCATTCCTCCCGTTCCTTAGGCGAGGTGAAGAATTCGAACTTTCCGGAAGCGCGCTGTACGTTCATCAGGTCGATGAGAAAATTATATACAGAGTTTGCGGCGTTGAGGTCGGCAGAAAGTGCAGCGTTCTGTGCATCGAGTAGGTCTATTATGGAAGCGACCCCCCGGGAGTAGGTGTCGGTAACAAGATCAAGATTCTTATGAGCTGCTTCCGCGGCATTGAGCGCAAACCCGATGCTCGGATAAGAGGCCCCCGAATTGTTGAGCGCCATTCTTATTTGTTCCTCCACTTTCTCAGTCGTGGAATCCTTCTCATAGTTCAACCTCGAGAGCTCGGACCTGGCCTTCTTGTAATCTGCTATTTTAGCACCTCCGCTGAAGAGTGGGAATAACGCCTGGATCTGCACGGTCCATTCTGTATTGTCCGTTGACGTTATATTCAGGGGAAGATT
>JBIOKC010000170.1:0-4249 GCA_044451425.1 Thermodesulfobacteriota bacterium | reverse complement strand
CATATAAACGGGATAGAGAGTTTCTGGAGTTTTGTTAAGAGGAGGCTTCAGAAATTTAATGGAGTGGGTACAGAGAACTTTAATTTGCATCTAAAAGAAAGTGAGTTTAGGTTTAACAACAGAGATAAAGATATTTACAAACTTTTGCTGATAAATTTAAATCAAAATATGCTCTAATCTTATCTAGACCCAATCGTTTTAATACATAAAGAGAGTCCCCGCTTCCCTTTGCATCTTTAACCAGAAAAGTATGCGCCTGTCCTCCTTCAGGCAGAGATTCTACAACTTCCCATCTTTCTCCATATAGAGTTGCAATAATACATCTCCGAATCTATATATTATAGATAAAATAATGAACCGTTAGGTTTTGCATTTATCAAATAACGCATGTTTAATCCCTCCATTCTTGAAATTCACCATTGTGGAGTCGCATGCGTGTACGACCGGTCGAACCATCTTTGAACCTAGTGTACTCTTTCCATTCTCCTTGTTTGGCATGAATCTTAACCCATTTATCATAGAACTGAGGAATTGTTAAGGGTAATTCAAGACATTGAAATGTGCTTATCATTTCATCAGTTGTCCCTGAACCGAAATCAAATACAATTAAGGCAGGGCAGTGAATCAGAGGAAATTTTCTTTCGTCCAAGAAATCGTGGTCACAAGTCAATAAAATTCGTCCGCGTTTCCTCGCTTCAGCAAGATGATTCTCATCAGGATGACCAGTAGTCCCTACCTCCATAGCAGTAATAATATCAACCCCAATACTTTATAGAGCATTAACTGCGGCGACTGGAAAATTTTCATCACAATAAAACCTAGCCTTCTTCTTCAGACTTAGGTACAAGTCCACCTCAGCTAATTCACGCTTGGTGGGTGGATCTTGACTGCTAATATCACTAACGTCAACCCAAGGCATAACAGAAATTAATGGTCTATTATCACGAAAACTATTTCATTACTTATAGAAAGGATACACAGTTAGGCTTGTCAAACGCAAACATCTGTAGGATTTTAGTCTAGTTACTATACTACTATGAAATCAGGCTGAATGCCCTCGATACATTAAAGTAACTCATTTAACTTGAGTAGCACATCTTCCATCTTCTTTATCTGGAATGAAAGCTCCTCGAAGATTTCGCGCTCTTTTTTGACCACCTCTTCGGGGGCGCGTTCGAGGAATTCGGGGCTGGATAATTTCTTTTCGGTGCGTTCCAAATCTTTAGAAATCTTGCCGATCTCTTTTTTTATTCTCTCGGTCTCTTTTGCGATGTCGATTAGACCCTCGACCGGGAGAAATATCTCGACGCCCGGGATTACCTGGGCGATCGCTTTTTTCGGCTTATCTTTTTTGGCAATTTCGAATCCGGATAGAGAAGCCAGGCTTAGAATGAAACCCTTATTGTCCTCTATTCGTTTCCGGGACTGCTCGCTTTCGGGAAGGAGAACCACGTTCACTTTTTCAGACGGATGGAGACCTATCACAGCCCGGAGGTTCCTTACGCCAACGACGATCTCTTTTAAAAACTCGACCTCGTCGTGCTCGTCGCGAAAAATCCGGGTCTCGTTACATTCGGGAAACGAGCTTACCATTATGCTCTCCGCCACGCCGCCTTCTACGGCGCTCAATTCCACGCCGAACCCGCGGAGCCTCTGATACAGCTCCTCCGTTACGAAGGGAGCCATCGGGTGGAGCAATTGGAGTGCGGTCTTGAGCACCCTTACGAGAACGCTCTTCGTCCTTTGTTTCCCGTGCTGATCTTCCCCGTATAGCACGGGCTTTACGGATTCAATGTACCAGTCGCAGTACTCCGACCAGAAGAACTTGTACACTGCCCCAGCCGCTTTGTCGAATTCGTAATTCTCAAACGAATCCCCGACTTCTTTTACTGTCTCGTTGAGCTTGGTCAGTATCCATTTATCGTAGGTCGAAAGCTCCTCGTCGGGGACCTTCACTCCCTCGTCGTAATCCCCGAGGTTCATGATGAGAAACCGCGAAGCGTTCCAGATTTTATTTATGAAATTCCTGTAGCCCTGAATGACGGACATCGAGAGCTTTATGTCCCTGCCCTGTGTGGCGAGCGCAGTCAGGCTGAACCGGAGAGCGTCGGCCCCGTTCTCCTCGATGACGTCGAGAGGATCTATGACATTCCCCCTCGTCTTACTCATCTTATGCCCCTTATCGTCCCTTATGAGACCGTGTATGTATACGTCCCTGAACGGGACGTCCCCCATGAACTTAAGCCCCTGCATTATCATACGCGCGACCCAGAAGAAGATAATATCGAAGCCCGTGACTAAAACGCTCGTCGGATAGTATCTGTTCAGTTCCGGTGTAGGCTCGGGCCAGCCGAGAGTGGAGAACGGCCAGAGCCCGGAGGAAAACCACGTATCGAGCACATCTGGGTCCCTCTTAAGCTCCGTTTCCTTCCCGTAATACTTCTTCGCAGCCTCATACGCGTCTTCTTCGGACAGAGCGACGAAAATCTCGCCGTCGGATCCATACCACGCAGGTATCTGATGGCCCCACCAGAGCTGACGAGATATGCACCAGGGCTCTATTTTTTTTAACCATTCGAAATATGTGCTCTCCCAGAATTTGGGTACGAACCTGATCTTACCTTCCTCGACCGCGGCGATAGCGGGCGCTGCGAGCGTGGCAGCATCGACGTACCACTGGTCGGTGAGCCAGGGCTCTATCACTACCCCCGACCTGTCGCCGTAGGGGACCGTGTGACGTGTATCTTCTATCTTTTCGAGGAGTCCCAGAGCTTCCATATCCTCTATCACGCGCTTTCTGGCCTCGAACCTCTCGAGGCCCCTGTACTTTTCAGACACGTTGTCGTTGAGGTGGGCAGTCTCGTCGAAAATATTGATCATAGGGAGATCGTGTCTCCGCCCGACCTCGAAGTCGTTGAAGTCGTGGGCGGGCGTAATCTTCACGGCCCCCGTTCCCTTCTCCGGGTCGCTGTATTCATCGGCGATTATCGGGATGGGGCGCTCGGCAAGGGGAAGCAGCGCATTCTTCCCGACGAGACGCTTATATCGGGGGTCGTCGGGATGCACGGCTACGGCTGTATCGCCGAGCATTGTTTCGGGTCTCGTAGTGGCTACGGTTATGAATTCGTTTTTACCCCCCTCTATCGGGTATTTGAAATGCCACAGGTGTCCGCCGATCTCGCGCTGGTCGACTTCGAGATCGGAGATCGCGGTGCAGAGCTTAGGGTCCCAGTTGACGAGCCTCTTGTCCTTGTAAATCAGCTTCTCACCGTAGAGATCGACGAAGACTTTCCTCACGGCGTGGGATAACCTTTCGTCCATAGTGAAACGCTCCATATCCCAGTCGGGGAGCGCCCCCAGGCGCCTAAGCTGGCGCGTGATGGTATCGCCCGAGTCCGCCTTCCATTGCCAGACACGCTCGACGAACTTTTCTCTTCCCATCCGAGCCCTTGACGATCCCTCTTTTTCGAGCTCGCGCTCGACCATCATCTGCGTAGCTATCCCGGCGTGATCGGTGCCCGGAACCCATAGCGCATCGAATCCCTTCATCCTCTTCCAGCGAATGAGAATATCCTGGAGCGTATTGTTGAGCGCATGGCCTATGTGGAGTGACCCCGTAACGTTAGGAGGTGGGATTACGATTGAATAAGGCGGTTTGCTGCCGGATGGTGACGATTTATAATAGCCCTTTTCGATCCAGTCGGCGTACCATTTCTCTTCAACCTTTTTTGGATCGTAGACCTTGTCCAACTGGGTTTTACTATCATCCGGCATGGCAGAGTTAATGATTGAATGAATCGAGATCACGGGTTCGGAGACCTATAACAAGCCTCCGAACCCGGCTTATTCGCAATGTTTATTCTTCGTCCGCAGAAGCAGCCGCAGGTACGGGCACTTCGAGAACGGGAACCTCTACGTCTATATTCCTGTAAATGGGTAGTCCTGTACCCGCAGGTATCAGCCTTCCCATGATAACGTTTTCCTTAAGGCCCCTGAGATGATCCTCTTTACCCTCGCAGGCAGCTTCCGTAAGCACCCTGGTAGTCTCCTGGAACGATGCGGCCGAGAGCCAGCTATCCGTGCTGAGAGAAGCCCTGGTTATTCCGAGAAGAAGAGGCTCGGCAGAGGCAGGCCTTCCGCCTTGGGCAACGACCCTCTCGTTCTCCTCGAAGAAGATGTGCTTCTCGATCGCCTCCCCTACGAGCAATATGGTGTCCCCCGGGTCTTTAATTCTTACACGCTTCAGCAT
>JBIOKC010000169.1:0-4261 GCA_044451425.1 Thermodesulfobacteriota bacterium | reverse complement strand
TTATTATATAGTCCAGGGGGGCGGAACTGGGAATATTCTACTTATGAATGAAGTCCAGAATACCCAGCATAACGAATTGAACGCTAATGCATATGAGGAGGAAGCCCATTATGCGCGTCAGAATAACGACCCCGTAACTGCCGAGTAATCTCTTGACGCTCCCCGAAATCCTCAGAAGAATATAGGTAATGATTGCGACTGCGATTATCCCGAGTGTCTCCCCGATGTATTCGAACCCGGACTCCGCATTGGCCGCCATGCCTATCGTTACGGCTATAGCCCCCGGCCCGCTCAGCATTGGCATCGCAAGAGGAGTGAATGCGATATCGTCATCTCCCGGCCTTACTCCTGCGGTTATCTGAAGCGGCGAGTCCTGCGGCTGGGGATTGAGCATCTTGAAACCTATGAACATTATAATAATCCCGCCAGCTACGCGTATTCCCGGCAGGGAAATGCCGAAGAACTTCATTATCAGAACGCCAGCGACGAGGAATACTATCAGTATGCAGGCCATGTAAACGGAGGCGAGGAACGACTGCCTCTTCCTTTTACCATCGTCCATGTCTTTGGAAAGAGATATGAACGTAACGGCCACGGAGAAGGGATTTACTATGGGCAGGAGCGAGATAATAGTCCCGAGCAGTATCTGAGTAAACGCGCTCATCATGATATTTTACACTAGACGGATGGGACCCGATTCCAGAACTCCGACTGCCTCGTGAATATACGTTCGGTCACCGTGGGGTCGGGGACGAGGCTCCAGTCCCCGTAGTCTCTCGAACCTCCCAGCATTACGCCGTCCGAGCGCGGAATCATATATATGCCCGTCCTCTCATCGAGAATGATATAGTCGACCTCCGGCTGCGTTATGAGCGCTATAAGCTGACCTTTTATGGGTACGAGCTCGCGGTCATTGAATAGATAGTACGAGCCTAGCCCCGTGCAGTTAATGATAAGCGGTTCCTGGAGAGCTAGTAACTCTACCGTGTCATCGAAATTCCTGACGAATATTTTCCCGCCGTCCTTTCTAAAATCGTTCATCATCGCATATAGATACGTAGGCGAGTCTATGAGCATCGTCTTGACCATTATGCATGAGGGTTCGTTAAACGGATATTGTCCGGAGACCAGCGTGGTAAGCTCGCCGTAGAGTTCCGGCAGCTCTTCCACGGCGTCGGGCAGCTCGACCGGGTAGTCGCCGAAATAGAAATTCTCGGCCACGCTCACACCGTAGTAGCTCCCTATGAGTTTACGGTAGTAACCGTAGGATAAACGCGACGCGCGGATGAATTCGTTGAAAAAATCGGTAGTTATCGAGTCCGGATCGAACACCGTAAACGGTGACCACTGCCCGGCGGCGACATTGGATGTAGTGTTGGGTGGGAGGTCTTTTGCGTATATCGTGACGTCGCACCCCTTTAACTGCATGAGCCTGGCTGTCGCAAGCCCGACCGCTCCGCACCCTATCACGGCGCAGCTCCTGTGCCTGAGAGGAATGGCTTTTTCCACAGCTATATGAGACGTGCCCCAAGAGAGCGTAAGCCCGCCCCCGCCGTGTCCGTAGTTGTGCACGATGTCTTTATCTCCGAGTCTCTCGTAACGGACTACGAATCCCGACGGGCGGAAGGGTCTGAGACCAACGGCCTGCCTGATAATCCTGTCCCTCGAGACCTTCACCATCGGGAAGTATCTGTATGGACGAACGGGGGGCTTCTCCGGGACGACCGCTACTTTTTTAGGGGCGCACGCCTCGGAGAGTACGGCGGAGAGTAAACCCATCCCCGCAAGTTTTATCACTTCTCTTCGGCTGAATTGATTCTTGCCGGGCATATCGTCCTCAGTTCACTTAGTAGGGTAACCGGATAAAGTCCAATCTACATCAGCGCGTAATCGTTATCCAGTAGGAATCGGCGAGCTTCATTTTGTGATTGCGAGGCTCCGACTCGTCCTGGCAGAGTCCGGCGCCATGAAGGTAAGGGCGGATTTTAGTTCTACTTTTTTATATTCTAATCCCTTGGCCGGCGAAGAAGCACGGTCCGGAACCGCTCTAAAGATGGAGAATTGTCTACTTGATCCCGACGAATGCGGCGAAGCATGAGTTTTTGTGGAGGACATCCGCGTATCCGAACCCAAGTTTCCTCATGAGATCGATCTGATATGTGAGGCTCCTCGGTGTATCCTCCTTATCGATGTAATCGAAGACCTTCCGGCTATAACCCCGGCCTCCGATCCGCTCCAGATACGCTCCATACCTTTTCCACATTTCTTCGTGCACTCTTTCGTTCTCGTGGAACACCAGGTCGCTTACGAAAAAGGTCCCTCCGGGCCTTAGGAGCCCATAAATTTTCCTAAAGGTATTTTCCCAATCGGTGTCGTCCCTCAGGTGGTGAAGAACAGCCGCCGCAACTATTACGTCGTAATGTGAGCGCGGAAGCTCCAATTCCCTGAAATCCCCCTCGAATATTCTGACTTCCCCCGCGTTCTCGTTCCCGAGTCGCTCTCTATCGGGATTAATCTTTACCGCGAGCTCCGATATGAGCTCCAGCTTCAGAGGGGCATCGATCACAGCCTGCTGGCCCGTTTCGATGTTAGAGAAGCGTTCGACGTCTGCGTCGAAACGTTCTTTTATTTCGCTGACTGTAGATTTCTTATCGAACGGTATATTCATGGCTTATTATTCTACCTTCCGATAGATTGAGCGCCATGGAAATATGTATTATGCCGTGTATGATTTTTTCCTCTTCCGTCCGGACGAAGCCGAGTTTTTCGTAGAAGGGCACGGCGAAGCGCGAGGAATGTACGGCAACTTTCTCGGGAGGCCGTCCGTTCGATTTCATCCTATCGAGCGCTGCGTTTAAAAGGTTCTTCGCTATCCCCCTTCTGTGGAATGCCTTATCTACGAACAGCATCGAGACGTGCCTCATCTCCTTTATCTCTATCATGCCGGCGATAACGCCTTCCGCCTCGGCGACGAGGACGAAGTGGTCATCCTCCGAGCGTTTTCTAAGCGCTCGCGGGTTTGAGTAGTTGAAGAACTCCTCGATCCCATCCTCGCCGAAATCAGGGGCCACGAATTCGTTGAACGATCTCGCGACGAGGTTGCACACCTCAATTTCTTCTCCAGATAAAAGCGGCCTCAATGTTACAATTCTCTTCATATTCGTTAAATGATTGTAACTGTGGTGTATACCGCCGGGATGAAAAACATATAATTTCTACGTAAATGTGTATTCCGTTTTAGAATGTGACCAAATAAAAACTTCTCACATGTGTTTGTTTAGGATTTCCTAATTCCTCACCCTTTCACCCACTCCTTCGCCTTTTCCTTTTCCTCGAAAGAGAAGTGCTTTACCTCTATGCCGGGGAAGAAGCTTCCCGCGATCTCGACCCAGGTCTTGAGCCAGCCCTTGTCGGAGACGACGGCTTCCTTGTCAAAGTCTCTCCAGTGCTTGAGGCTGTAGTGGATGTCTTTCATGAACGTATTGACGGACATCCCCTTGAACTCCTCGATCTAGGCGTAGACCCTAAGCTTTTTATGCTCCTCGAGTCTCTCTTCCATGATTTTGACTACTTCATCAAATTCATTGTCCTCTATTTTTCCTTTGAGGCGGAACCCGATGATGTTTCGTTCTTCGAAAGGGATTAGTTCGAGCATAGATTCCTCCTTAGCGCTCAGAGGGGGTTTCTTCTATTGCGGAATCGCCTGTTTCCCCAGCACGTTTTCGACGCAAAAAATGATCATTCGGTAATCGTATGAGTCTCCCTTTCTCCAGGTAGAGCTGCAGGTCTGCATCACCTGCCTTTCTCTTGAGCCCGGCGGGTACATACTCGTCATTTTACTTAGCTTGTCGAGGGCTTCGGTCTGGTTCTTCATGCAGTAGTCTTGCATCCTCGCATCCGCGGGCCATGTGGACGCACACATCTGCTGGATTTTATTCACGGGCGGCGTTGTTTGTGCCGCCTGACGCATCCGCACCGGGTTCAGGATAAGGTTGTTGACCAGCCTTATCTTCTCGTCTGCCTCTATAATTCTCTGCCTTGCGTCGTACCCCAGTTTGGCTTTCATATGATAGTCCTCTTCCGTGCACGATTTGGCGTAAAGGTTGAGTCCGCTTATATAATCACCTATAGCGAGGAGTGCCGTGGACTGGATGTTAATCATTCTCGGCGGGGGAGTGATGCTGTTCAGATGCACCCTCATCGATTCCACTATTCCCTGGTAATAGCCGAACTTCTTAGAGCACACATCCGAGGGCGAGTT
>JBIOKC010000168.1:0-4279 GCA_044451425.1 Thermodesulfobacteriota bacterium | reverse complement strand
CCTACCGCCTTTATCGAATCACGGAGATTCCTTATCTCGTTGAACTCGGGGGAGCTGAGGAAATCAAAATCAATCAATGTGTTCCTCTGTCTGCCGCTTTCCTTGAAGGTGTAGGCTATTTTGGAAGCGTCGTGTTCCGGGTCGTCCAAAAGCTGCCAGTCGAGCCCGAAGATTTCCGGGTGTCTGGTTTCGACCCACTCTTTAATCGCCTGTAGATGAACGTCGAGCTCGTCGGCCTTATCCACCTTCAGATGCCCCTTCCTGAGCCCTTCCCTGCTCGCGAAAGCGTCCACTATCCTCATATCCCTTCCCCATTTCCCTATCCTCTCGAGTGCTTTGCCGTAAGAAATCGATTTTTTAATTATGTCGAACAGACGCACGCCTTTTATCCCCTTCGTTCCGTTACCGTTAGGCGAAACATTCAATACTATTCCGTCGGTACCGCGCTCGAGAAAATAACTTTCGTACTCGTGGTCGTCTTTGAGATATCTCTCTTCCTTCCCGCGCTTCACCCTGTAAAGAGGCGGCTGGGCGACATAGAGGTGTCCTCTGTCTATAACCTCGGCGAACTGCCTGAAAAAGAATGTGAGGAGCAGCGTCCTAATATGAGAGCCGTCTACGTCGGCATCTGTCATCAGTATGATCTTGTGATACCTGAGCTTGCCGATATCGAAGTCGTCGGTTCCTATGCCCGTGCCGAGGACCGTGATTAGGGTTCTTATTTCTTCGTTGCCGAGCATCTTGTCGAACCTCGCCTTCTCGACGTTCAGAATCTTTCCGCGTAGTGGCAGGACTGCCTGATTGTATCTCGCCCTCGCCTGCTTCGCGGAACCGCCTGCGGACTCACCCTCGACTATGAACACCTCGCATAGCTCGGGATCGCGCTCCTGGCAGTCGGCGAGCTTCCCGGGGAGTGAGCCAGACTCGAGCGCGCTCTTTCTCCTTGTTAGCTCCCTTGCCTTCCTAGCGGCCTCCCTCGCCCTCGCCGCGTCGACAGCTTTCTCCACTATCTTTCTCGCAACGGATGGGTTCTCTTCGAAAAAATTTCCCAGCTTTTCGTTAAGGAGCGTCTCCACTATGCCCTTCACATCCGTATTGCCGAGCTTGGTCTTCGTCTGTCCCTCGAACTTGGGATCGGGCAATTTGACGCTTATTACAGCCGTGAGCCCTTCTCTCGCGTCATCGCCGCTGAGTGAGACCTTGGCATTTTTCAGAAGACCTTTATCTTCTGCGTACTTGTTAACCGTCCTTGTAAGCGCGCCCCTGAACCCTGTGAGGTGCGTGCCGCCTTCGATGTTGTTGATGTTATTCGCGTAGCAGAAAACCGTCTCCGTATAGCCGTCGTTATACTGAAGCGCCACCTCGACTATAATATCGTCCTTTTCTCCCAACACGTATATGGGCTCGGGATGGAGCGGCTTCTTATTTTTATTAAGCTCATCGACGAACGCGACGATACCACCCTTATAGTAAAACTCCTGACTCTTTGCGGTCCTCTCGTCGGTTAGCTGGAGGACAAGTCCCCTGTTCAGGAACGCAAGCTCCCTTATCCTGTGAGCGAGCGTATCGTAGCTGAATTCGTAAATCTCGAAAATCTGGGGGTCGGGCTTGAACCTTATCTTGGTTCCCGTCCTCTCGGTCTTCCCCGACTCTTTAAGCTCGGTAACGGCGTTGCCGCGCTCATACTTCTGGAACCAGACCTTTCCTTCTCTCCGGATTTCCAGGTTCAGGTATTCAGAAAGGGCGTTAACGACAGTGACGCCGACTCCGTGAAGGCCTCCCGAGACCTGGTAAACCTTTCCCTCGAACTTTCCGCCAGCATGGAGCATGGTCATGACGACTTCAGCCGCGGACTTTCCCGTTTCTTTGTGTATATCTACGGGTATACCCCTGCCGTTATCCTCTATCGTGACACTTTCGTCTACGTGGATCGTGACCTGGATCTTGTCGCAGTATCCGGCCAGCGATTCGTCCACGCTGTTATCCAGCACCTCGAAAACGAGGTGATGGAAACCCCTCGTGCTCGTGTCCCCGATGTACATATCCGGACGCTTTCTTACGGCCTCAAGACCGGGAAGAACCTTTATCTTTTCCGCTGTATATGTGCTATCTATCTTGGATTTGGACTGTTTATCTGAGCCTGTTTTTACTTCCAAATGACACTACCTCCGAAATTACTTATAGGGGGGAAATTATCAGTTAATAATAATACCATAGAAAGCAAAAAAGGGAAATAAAATCAAGGGGTTTTAATACATTTATAGAAGTAATTTCTGAACCGTCGGGCTCCCCGAGGGGCCGATTATATTTTTCAGTCAGGACAGGGTATTCCGGCTGCTCGTCTCAAACTTTGGGGTGCGTAATCCCTATCTGTTTCTGGTATTTACCCTTCTTGTCCGCATACGAAACCTCACACATCTCGTCGGCTTCGAAAAATAGCACCTGAGCTATGCCCTCGTTGGCGTATATTTTCGCCGGAAGAGGGGTGGTATTCGATATTTCAAGAGTGACGTAGCCCTCCCATTCGGGCTCGAACGGGGTGACGTTTACTATGATGCCGCAACGGGCGTAAGTGGACTTCCCGACACATAGCGTGATAGTACTCCTGGGTATCCTGAAATACTCGACGGTCCTGGCGAGGGCGAAAGAATTGGGGGGGATCATGCAGACTTCGGATCTGATCTCGACGAAAGATTTTTCATCGAATCTCTTTGGATCGACCACCGTGTTATATACATTGGTGAATACCTTGAATTCGTCACTCACCCTGATGTCGTATCCGTAAGCGGATAGGCCGTACGAAATAGCGCCCTCCCTCACCTGTCCGTCGACGAAGGGGTCTATCATTTTATGCTCTTTGGCCATTTTTCTGATCCATGTGTCAGACTTTACGCCCATTATCTTTACTCCTCGAGATGTGGATTACGCACTGCAGAGGGATAGCATACTACCACAGACGGAGGTTTTACTCAATCGAGGGGAGGATGAGGCCGCCGTGCTTGGCTTTGTGCTTGCTCGGAATGACAGATTCCAGATACTACAAGTCCGATCAGGTGAACTGCTTAAGGAAACGGATGTCGTTCTCGAAGAAGAGCCTTATGTCGTTTATGCCGAATTTGAGCATCGTAATCCTTTCAATACCCATGCCGAATGCGAATCCGGAGTATTTATCAGGGTCGTAGCCTACGCTCTTGAATACCTCGGGGTCGACCATACCGCAGCCTAGAATCTCGAGCCAGCCTGAGTTCTTACACACCCGGCAGCCTTTACCGCCGCAAATCATGCACGCGATGTCCACCTCGGCGCTGGGCTCCGTGAACGGGAAGAAGCTCGGCCTGAACCTCACCCGCACGCCTTCTCCGAATACGAGCCTCACAAACTCCGTGAGCACACCCTTGAGATCGCCGAAAGTCACCCGCTCGTCTACAAGCAGCCCTTCTATCTGATGGAACATGGGTGTATGCGATATATCGCTGTCGCACCTGTACACCTTCCCCGGAGCAATAACCTTGACGGGCGGCTTACGTTTTTCCATGACGCGAATCTGAACGGGTGAGGTGTGCGTCCTTAATACGATGTCGTCCGATATGTAAAAAGTGTCCTGCATATCCCTCGCAGGATGGTTCTTGGGAATATTAAGTGCTTCGAAGTTGTAGTAGTCACTCTCCACTTCGGGGCCTTCGGCAACCTCGAAACCCATCCTCTCGAAGATAGATATAATCTCATCCATGACCCGGGTTACGGGGTGTCTCGCGCCAACGGGCATGCCTCTACCGGGCAGAGTAACATCTATCTTCTCCTCATCGAGGGAGCGTTTTTTCTTTTCTTCCTTAAGCTCATGAAGCCTCGTGTCGATGAGATCCTCAACAAATGTCTTGGCTTCGTTAATGAGCTTCCCCATCCGCGGACGGTCGGTATCGGGAATATCCTTCATGCCTTTCAATAACTCGGTTATAATACCCTTCCTGCCGACGAACTTCGCCTTGAGGTTTTGAAGGGCGATTTCGTCACCCACAGAAACGAGCTCCGACTCCGCCTGCTTTTTTACATCTTCGAGCCTGTCTATCATTACCTCACTCCGCCGCTCCACTCAAAATTAGCAGAATAATCTACCACAACAAGAATTTACATCTACTCCGAACGACTAATTATACATAAGACTGCGGAGGTATCCCCGCGTGTCGGATTGAAGAATCCACCAGTAGAACCGGCGGTTATTAAAATGATACTAATTTTTGAGGACAGTCACGAGGGTTATGGCAATCATCGCAATGCCTAT
>JBIOKC010000167.1:0-4346 GCA_044451425.1 Thermodesulfobacteriota bacterium | reverse complement strand
TCCTCAGTCAGTGCGCGGGTGCGGTCACTGCCAGCCTCGCGCTTGCGCTATTGTTCTCGGAGAATTCATACCTGGGTGTAACCGTGCCAGCGGGCTCGTGGATACAGTCATTCGCGTTTGAAATATTGCTCACTATTTTTCTCATGTTCGTTATATTGAGCGTGGCCACGGGGAGCAAGGAGAAGGGTATCATGGCGGGGATAGCGGTAGGGGGGTAGTGGAGCTGGAGGAGATGTTCGCGGGGCCTGTGTCCAGAGCATCCATGAACCCGGCGAGGTCGCTCGCTCCGGCGATAGTGTCTCTCCATTTTACCGACCTATTGATATACCTTGCCTCGCCTTTCATAGGAACGGCGCTGGCTGTGCCTACGTTCCGGTTCGTGTATGAGGAGGGCCGGAAACAGGGAGAAGGTTTGTGATCCGGATCGAACGAAGCAGGGTGAAAGTGCTGCGTACTTTTTAACGTTAATGCTGCTTGATTACACTTTGCAATTTTTGTCTATATAATTAAGGTCATATGTGGTAGTGTAGTGACCGTCCATTTTTCGAATTATATCAACAGAGAGGTGTGATATGGTCAGAATGCGTACAGCTTTATATTCGTACAGACGGCGACGTCCATGTCGTATAAAGACGGCAAGCTCACGCTCAAGAACGTATCGCCTATGATGATCTTCTTCAGCGACAGACCCGAGAGGCTCGCGGGACATTTCCCGACCACTCACTTCCTCAGGATGTGGAACGACGGGAAAGACAGCTTTATGAACGACCCGCCTAACGCCAACCTGTCCATTATTGGAGATAAGAAAGGCATGATCGACACCGACGTGGTGGTCGAGATCACGAACCCGACTTTGAGCGAGAAGTTGGAACTTACTTACGATGTGCACGTGCTCGACGGGAAATGGTAAAAACAGTATTTGCAGCCCTTGCAGTGATTGTGTTAGCTGTATTTTCCTCCGCTTCGTTTGCTCAGCAGGGGAACAGATGCCTGCTGAGGTTGGACTTACGTCTCTCTTCATAGACTGGTGGGTAGCGCCCGACGGGGCCGTGTGACACTATAACTGGTACATCGGCTTAAGGGTCCTGCCGTTTCCCCGGGCCTTATTACTGGGGGCCTTATCCCAGGCCATACTGGTGGTATAGATAAGGGGAGTTTGCGCGTTCTTTCATAATATGAATGGCTGACTGTGCTGTATGGCGTCGGGCGGGAAAATTGTGCACAAAGTACTGCCAACGCCGTGGTGAGTCTTCCGACGCTTCGACGGGCTCAGGGGGCTGAATGGAAGTACCGAATTAATCGATGAAAGGTGACAACACTGACCGCGGACTCACTCCGTAATAAGGAGAGGAGTTATTTTGGGTGCGGAAGTCCCGGAAGCGTAGAATATGAGCACATATTGTGTGTCGCAGCCTGAGGCTGCTCCAGCGGATTGAAAAAATTATTTCCTGGATTTGGATTTTTTCTTCAGGAAGAGGGTGAGGTTGTCGTCGACGAATTCTTCGAACGTGCGCGGCTGCTTCTCGGTTAACTGGTAGAAGGTGTCGGTGATGACGTCGCACAGGCCGTCGCTCACGAGCTTGTAGAGCTCGGTTACGGCTTCGGCCTCCGGCTCGGGCAGTCCGGATTCTATCATCTCTTTTTTGAATTCCTTCGGCTTCGCGTCAACATACTCCACCTTTTTACCTAAGGCGCGTGAGAAGATACCCGCTATGTCTTTACAGCTGAGAGAGTCGGGACCGGTGGCGGTAAGGACACTGTTTTGATGTCCGTTCTCAGTCAGGATTTTCGCGATGAGTCTGCCGATGTCTCTCACGTCTACCCATCCGCATTTCGCATCGCCGAAGGGGAGGCCGATCTCTCTTTTCTCCCTTATCTGCCGGGCGTAGTAGTTCGTGAAGTTTTGCATGAATATGTTGGGGCGGACTATCGAGTACCTTATACCGGACTGCGCGAGGTAATTTTCCCCTTCGCCGTGCCAGCGCAGAAGACGCGAGGGGGAATCGGGATTCGCGCCTATTGAGGAGTATTTGACCAGGTATCTGACGCCGGCTTCTTTGGCCGCGTCTATGAAATTTCTTTCGAGCTTGAACTGATTTCCCGTATTGGGAGGGAGAAGAAAAGCGTGCTCTATACCCTCCATCGCGCGTTTTAGGGAGTCGGGTTTCCTGAAATCCCCTTTGACGAGCTCAACCTTTGAGGACTTTAGGTCGGAAGCCTTTTCAGGATCCCTGACCATAGCGGTGAATCGATAACCCCACTTCGTTAAACGCCTGGCGACTCTACGTCCGGTCGTACCCGTAGCACCAGTCAGCATAATCATGTATTTCACCCCGGGCAATTCTAGGTAGTGGCAATAGTCTATCAGAATAATGCGGGTTTTGGAAAGGGAGCGGCGAAAAAGTGGAAACGCGGCGGAAATCACTGTTTAATCGATCGGGTTCGTCCCTTATCGACTTGGGGGGGGAGGTGAGCGGGCAGAACTAATACGAGTATCAAAATCGGTAAAACGGCATCATAAATGAATATCGGTTTTTTTATTAATTTCCGCTAATTTTGATTCGTTCGTCTGGGTTTGAATGTACGGCAGAGCTTCACACCGGATTACGTATATGTAAATTAGATCACGACCGCTACGTGTCTTTTATTTCAGCCGGAAGACACGACTCGGTATTGATATAGAAACTCATGAATCACTTGGGCCGGCCGGTAGCGGGGTCGAGGATAAGCTTGTCATCCCTGCGTTTCGAGAAGTCGAACAAATCGAGGAGCGAGTTTGCGCGGTTGTCGAAGGATATCTCGGTGAGGCGCTGCCCTTTAAGCCAGTTGTCCTCGATGAAGCGCGTGATGGAAGTCTGATCCGCAAGCGAACTCGATACGTAGTTCTCCCTCGCATAAGGGGAGACGACAACGAGCGGGAGCCTGGGGCCGTAGCCGCAGCGCCCGCCGGGGCCGGCCGATTCGTCTCCGCAAAGGGAGTCAAACTCGGTAGCGGAATGGTTGATTATAGGGGGCATGACGTGGTCGTACCAGCCGTCTGAATCGTCCCACGCAATGAATATGGCCATGTCCTTCCACTCCGGCAGCTGCATCAATCGGTTCATGGTATCGATTATGAATGTCTGCGCGTCGAGAGCGTCGGAGTACCCCGGATGCCCGTTCTGGTATGCCGGGGGCTTGATGAAGACGACGGACGGGAGGTTTCCGGCATCCACCGCTTCCCATAGGTCGGAGATGTCGTAGAGGTGGTTAGCCTGATCTGTCTTCCCGATCATATTCACGGAAGAGGGTGAGAGGTGAGAAGGATTGGCCGTCGAGCGGAAGTACTGGAAGGGGTTGTGATGTGGGACGTAGTCGTGGATCATATCGTGGTATTGCGCGGGGTCCTGACCATTCGCGATGTCGTATGACTCAAGAGGATGGCTCGACGTGCATTTGCCTTTGGAATCGAGAGAGAATCCTCCCTGAAACCATCCCCACGTTATCCCGTCGTCGTTCAGGAGGTTGCCGATGGTGGGTCTATCGCCTAATGCTGCCGTTGCCTTAGGGGAGTTATTCGAGCATATATCCCAGAATGGGTCGACGTCTACATTGAACGTCGCTGCCTTGCCGTTCGTAGGCGCGGGAATGTTGGTCGAATCCACCGTGCCGCCGCAGAGCGGGATTTCGGGGCCGATCACGTCCGAGTAGTCTGCGCATACGACTCCGAACGTGTCTGCGGCCACGAGGTTGAGGTGGCCGCGGGTGGACTCTCCCGACGTCGTCGCGAAGAAGTTGTCGCTTATCGCGTAATTCTGAGCATAGTTCCATAAGGCGGTAACGGTGTTGCCGTCGAAGTACCCCATGACCGTATCCCAGTGACCTGCGGCGTTCTGACTGCAGAACTGGCGCGGGTCCGTCGGGGGCTCCGCGTCGAACTGGACGAACCTGTCCATGAGCCCGCCGTTACGCGCCATCTGCTCGCTCGTGTAATCGTGGTCCTGATCACACGTGAATGACTCGAGCCTCTCTATGCGGAAGGGATTCGACTCGTTGGGATTGTCTGTCAGGAGGACTCTGGTGAGGTTATTCACCGAGGGCGTGCCCGGACGTGGGTCAAACCGGGGCTCGCCTTCCGGGTTAAGCGCATCCGGGTATGTGCCGAAGATGAGGTCGAACGACGCGTTCTCCATATAGATGACGACTAGATGTTTTACAGGAGTTGCGGCAGCGGGGCCGTTATTTCTGTTTGAGGAATTGCAGCCTCCGAAGAGAATTATTGCGATAAAAATTGCGGCTGTGGGCAGCGATAAAGATATAAACGGACACGGTTCGATCAATCTCCCGAGCATGTGGATTTGTCCTCC
>JBIOKC010000166.1:0-4382 GCA_044451425.1 Thermodesulfobacteriota bacterium | reverse complement strand
GAGTAATAGGAAAGGATAAAGTTGAAAGATAACAAAAGTTTCTCCCACCGCAAGCTTATAATCCTTCTGTCGGTACTTTTCATACTGGCTCTAATAGCGGCGGCGTCCTATATGACCCTCCGACTCGGAATTTTCATGGTGCATAAAGTGGATATCTCCGGTAATAAAAGAGTAAGCTCAAGGGAGATACTTAAAAGATCTGGGCTCAGAGAGGGGGAAAGCAGCAACTTCTTTTTCGAGAATCAGGTCGAAGACGAGATCAAGAAAAATCCATGGATTAAAAAGGTATCCGTACACAAGGAATTTCCTAAGAAGGTCACGATAGAAGTGGAGGAAGAGGATGTTTACTGCATAGTATTGTCGGACGATGGAAGTTTCCGGTACATGAGCAGGACGGGCGGGATTCTGGGGAGCGGAAATTTTAGTATGGGGCTTGATTTTCCGGTTCTGATAGGCGATGGTATAGGTGACCCGAAGCTTTTGGAAGAGGCCCTCGAGATCTTGGAATTATCTAAAAAAAGCACCGTCCTGAAGTGGGACGAAATATCAGAGGTGCAGGTCGACTCCGTCTACGGAATAAACGTACTAACGAACGACGCCCGGCGTATTGAATTCGATAAAAATAAAATAGCTGGCAAGTGGGACAATGTGGAGCGAATTATTAAATATTCGAATTCGCTCGGACTGCGGGAGTCTTATATAAACGTTTCCTCGGACAGCTTCGGAGTCGTGGATTTCAAACAACCGGTTGTGAAATCTGGAGCTAAGGATGGGTAAAGAGCAGGATTTAATAATAGGGCTCGATATAGGGACGACAAAAATATGCGCAATTGTAGGTGAGTTAAATGTAAAAACCGGGGGAGTCGAAATAATAGGAGTCGGAACATATCCTTCTTACGGACTAAAGAGGGGTGTTGTCGTAAATATAGAAAATACTATCCAGTCGGTTAAGCATGCCGTCGAAGAAGCGGAGCACATGGCTGGGTGTGAAATAAGGACAGTATTCGTAGGTATCGCCGGCGGACATATTAAAGGGATAAGCGGACACGGGATGATTACGATAAGGGAGCGCGAAGTCGCAACGCGCGATGTCGACAGGGTGATTGAATCTGCAAACGCGGTTCTCATCCCTGCCGACAGAGAAATCATACACGTCATACCGCAGGAATACATGGTGGACGGGCAGGCTGGGATAAAGGATCCGGTGGGTATTTACGGGATCAAGCTCGAGACCAAGGTGCATATAGTCACCGGGCAGGTAACAGCGGCGCAGAACCTCGTTAAATGTATTCACGGGGCTGGTATGGACGTAGCCGATATCGTGCTTGAGCAGCTCGCTTCGAGCGAGGCCGTCCTTACTGACGATGAGAAGGAAATTGGAGTTGTACTCATAGACTGCGGCGGTGGGACGACGGATATAGCTATATTCGTCGGCGGCAGCATCAGGTATACGGAGAATGTTATTCTCGGAGGAGACAATATCGACAGGGATATTGCTCTCGGACTGTCGACTCCGCTTGCCGAAGCTAGGAGAATAAAGGAGAAGTACGGGACTGCGCTTGCCGAGCTGGTATTGCCCGATGAGACGATTGAGGTCCCGAGCGTAGGCGGAAGGCATTTCAGAAAGATTTCCAGAAGAGACCTCGCGCTGATAATCGAACCTCGGATGGAAGAGATATTCGCTCTCGTGAAAAGGGAGATCAGGAAGTCGGGTTTGGAGGACCTCTGTCCTGCGGGCGCTGTAATAACGGGTGGAACCGTCATTATGAACGGCACCGTCGAGCTTGCCGAAAGTGTTCTCGAAATACCTGTAAGAATGGGTATTCCCACCGATGTCGGAGGGTTGACCGACATTATCGCCAACCCTGTTTATGCGACGGGAGTAGGGCTTGTTCTCTACGGCTGCGCTTATAAAGGCGATAAAAAATTACGCATTCGAGATGAGAATGTGTTTAAAAAAATATTTGATAGTATGAAAAACTGGTTTCAGGAGTTTTTTTAGGTTAAAATGAGTTAAAGCTACTGGAGGAGGGTGTTACTAATGGCAAACTTTGAGCTCGAAGAAACGTCTATGGAACAAAAAGCGAAAATAAAAGTTATTGGGGCTGGAGGTGCGGGCGGCAACGCGATAAACGCCATGATAGAGAAGGGACTGCAGGGTGTCGATTTCGTCGTGGCAAACACCGACGTGCAGGACCTGAGAAAATCCTTTGCGTCCACAAAGATTCAGATCGGCAGCAGGACGACCAAAGGTCTCGGCTCGGGCGGCAATCCAGCTTTGGGCAGAGAGGCTGCAATCGAGGATCAGGTCAAGATCGCCGAAGCACTTGAAGGCGCGGATATGGTGTTCATCACCGCGGGAATGGGCGGAGGCACCGGCACCGGAGCTTCACCTATCATCGCGCAGGTTTCAAAGGACATGGGTGCTCTCACGGTCGGCGTTGTTACAAGACCCTTCGGCTTTGAAGGACCTAAGAGAAATAAACAGGCTATCGAGGGCATTGAAAGTCTGGAGAAGGAAGTGGACACCCTCATCGTGATTCCGAACGACCGGCTCACGGAAGTGCATAAGATAACCATACTCGACGCTTTTAAGAGAGCGGACGAGGTTCTCCACCAGGCGGTCCGCGGCATTTCGGACATAATTACGGGGACAGGCTATATCAATGTCGATTTTGCGGATGTCAAGAGCATCATGGGAGAATACGGCGGTAAGGCCCTCATGGGCACCGGGTACGCGGAGGGCAGCAACAGAGCGATCGAAGCAGCCGAAGCCGCGATTACAAGCCCGCTCCTTGAAGACATATCCATCGACGGGGCGACGGGCATCCTCCTTAACGTAACTGCCTCTCCCGACTTCGAGATCGAAGAGCTCAACGAAGCCTGCAACTACATTAAAGACCGTGCCCACGAGGACGTGAACCTCATATTCGGCCTCGTATTCAATCCTGAATTCAAGGAATCGGTCCAGATCACCGTCATTGCCACGGGCATACAAAGCATAAAGAATCAGAATATAAAGAAACTGATCACGAAGCTCCCTACGGACATAGGCGAGGACGAATTCGAGATACCTGCTTTCATAAGAAGGCGGGGATTTAAAGAAGGGCAATAGGGGGAGCTGGCTCAGATCTAAATTTACTTGCTATCGAAAATCTGCGAGGTTAAAGGTAGCGGTAATCTATTACTCACCAAATAAAATTCCGCAGAATAAACTTGTTTCTTTGCTTCGACTTGTAACTTAAATAATCGACCGCAGATTACTCAGTCAATAACCTGTAGCTTTTGGTAATCGTCCGGCTTTTTAGGGATTTGATTCTCGAACGATATTTTTACACGGGGCGCGTCTATCCAGAGGCTCTCGATATCATAAAATTTTCTATACGGTTCGTAAAAGACGTGGGCGATTACGTCCGCAGAATCGATGAGCACCCAATTCCCCTCCGAGTAGCCTTCGATGCCTATAATCTTTTCTCCTGCTTCTTCGAGTGTCTTTTCGATATTGTCGACTATTGTCTTTACGCCCCTTGTGGAATTGGCACTGCAGATCAGGAAATAATCAGTCACATCGCTTGTGGACTTGACCTCCAGAAGCACGGGGTTCTCCGCTTTTTTGTACCATGCCGCGAGAGCCATTGAGATTGCTTTCTTTTTAGAATTTATCGGGATGCCTCCCTCGGGTATATGTTGTTCTCGAGTATATACCTCTCTACAGCGGCGGGTACGAGGTACTTAACCGATTTCCCGCTCATGACGTAATGCCTTATTTCTGTAGAAGATATTTCCAAGCCCCGGATCTTGGTAAAGGCGATAATTTTAGAGTTCTGGTCTCTGAAAGATATAACATTAGCTTTTTCTTTATAATAACTAAAATCGTTTTTTAGAGCAAGCGGGAGTTTCTCGCCGCTTTTGCCTGAATAGCCGGGTCTTGTAATCACCGCGAAATTCGATAATTTAAACAGCTCCTTGTGTTCTTTCCATGTCTCTATTTCCGAGAAGAGTTCGTTGCCCACGATAAAATAAAATTCTGAGTCCGGATAAGCTGTATTCATATACCTTAGAGTGTCAACTGTATAGGACATGGTTCTTTTCTTCAGCTCATAATCGCAGATTTCAAATGAGGGATTTTCAGATATTGCGAGCTTGAGCATTTCAAGCCTGTGGCGTGGTGGTGTAATATGAGTTTTGAATTTGTTCGGTGGGATAGCGGCCGGTATAAAAATGATTCTGCAGAGCGATAACTCCTCCCTTAATACCTCTGCAGCCCGGAGGTGGCCGAGATGGATCGGGTCGAAGGTCCCTCCGAAGAGGCCGGCTCTCTCTTTACCCTTATCGCTCATTATCTAAGGAAAGCATACAATCATTTTTTCACTATTATCTGG
>JBIOKC010000165.1:0-4400 GCA_044451425.1 Thermodesulfobacteriota bacterium | reverse complement strand
GAGTATAAGTGGGTTAAATCGCGTAAAGGTAAAACTAAAAAATACCCCACATAATCTGTACAACAGGTTGTTATCACTACTATTTTTCTTTAATCCTATTTAACTCATTTTAACACTATTATCATCGAGAAGCGATGTGTCCCATCTCTCCCCGGTCGAATCGCTTCCCCCGTTCTGATTATCGGAACTTTTTATGAAAAGGGCGTCGCGCGCGTTTGGTGTTTTCTTGTAACTCCCCGCAATATGTGGTGTAATTTTCCGATAGATATATGAAAGAAGATATAGAGAGAGTTGTTCTTCGGTCTGTAGAGAGCATTGGAAAGAAAATCGCCCTCGCCGGCCTGCCCATGGAGATTGAGGTCGACATTCCGAAAAGAAAGGAATTCGGCGATTTCTCGATAAATACGGCAATGATTCTTGCCAAGAAAATGGGCAAGAACCCGCGTCAGGTTGCGGAGCTCATCATCGAGAACCTCCCAATCGAAAAAGACACCCTGTTTAAAAAAATCGAGATAAAAGGGGCGGGCTTCATTAATTTCTTCGTCAGGGAAGAAGCTTTAGTAAATAAGCTCGAAGAAATAGCGAGGCTCGGAAAACAGTACGGAACGTCATGCCTCGGAAATGGCCTCAGCGTTCTCGTAGAGTTTGTAAGCGCCAACCCCACGGGCTACCTGCACATTGGCCACGCGAGGAACGCGGTTGTGGGCGATACTATATCCAATATCCTTTCCGCTTCAGGCTATAAAGTCACTAGGGAGTTCTACATAAACGATGCGGGAAGACAGATGGAGCTTCTCGGCGAATCCGTGTACGCGAGATACCTTGAGCTCTTTGGCCAAAAAGCGGAGATACCCGAAGACGGGTACAGGGGTGAGTACGTAAAGGAAATTTCCTCAGAGATAAAAGAGCTGAAAGCCGATTCGCTTCTTAGCGGATCAAGACCGGAATCTATCGTTTTCTGCGTTGAATTCGCTCGCGACAAATTGCTGGGCTTCATAAGAAAAGACCTCGATGATATAGGCGTGTATTTCGATGAATGGTACAGCGAAAGAGAGAACATCCGCGAATTCTCTGAAGACGACCTGGTAAAGGGGAAGCTGGAAGAAATTAAGGAGCGTCTCGCCGGAGCGGGCGCACTCGAGGAGAAAGACGGTGCGCTCTGGTTCCTTGCCACGCGTTACGGCGATACCCAAGACTGGGTGCTGGTGAAAAGCGACGGCAGCCCTACCTATTTTCTCGCAGATGTCGCCTACCACGCCGACAAGTTCGAGAGGGGATTCAGCAGCCTCATCAATGTCTGGGGAGCGGATCATCACGGACACGTCACGCGCCTCAGAGCGGCGCTCAGGGCCCTCGGCCTCGACGATACCCGGTTCAATGTCGTTCTCATCCAGTTCGTGCGTCTTATGAGAAACGGCGAAGAGGTCGCGATGTCGAAGAGGGCGGGGAGCTACGTCACGATGATGGATGTAGTCGGCGAAGTCGGCTCGGACGTGATACGTTTTTTTCTCCTCATGAGGAGCTCTGAAAGCCACCTCGATTTCGATCTCGATTTGGCGAAGAAGGAATCGAGCGAGAACCCCGTATACTATATTCAATACGCCTATGCTAGGATCAGGAGCTTATTCAGAAAGGCGGAGGAAGTCGGTGTCGTAGATTCGAGCGCCTCGCTTGAGTTGCTTGCGCAGCCGGAGGAAGTTGACCTCGTCAAAAAACTTCTCCTTTATTCCGACGTGGTCGAAGACGCCTCTCAGTCTTTGGCGCCGCATAGGATAGCCTATTTCCTTCAGGATCTGGCGTCCGACTTTCACGCTTACTACAATAAGTTCAGGATCGTCGATGAGAACGAAAGTATCAGCGGAGCGAGGCTTTATCTCGTAAAGTGCGTACAGACGGTCCTCAACAACGGCCTTGAGCTTCTTGGCATATCGGCACCCGAGAGGATGTGATATATGAGCAGGAACGATTCTCCAAGCGACGGACGGATATTGTCTTTACTATTTGCATTCACGGTGCTCTTCATACTCGTGTTCGGGTTCGGAGTATTCGTGGGAAAGAAGCTAGGTCGGCAGGAATTGAAGATAACTAAAAGGTTCGACCAGCCTGAAACGCAGCCTACTAGTTCTCCGATCGAGGGGAGTAACGAGCCCGGAAGTGGGGTGATCGCCGCGAGCCCCTCCCCCGATATCCCGGAAGAGGCTGTGGAAAACCAGCCGCCTGCTGCATCTCCGCCCCCTGGTGAAACCAATAACACAAAAGCGAAAACGGATGTAGTGAAAGACGTCACGCCTGAAAAAACAGTTTCGCCTGCGTCTGCCGTCCTTGACAAGCGGCTCGCAGAAATCACCGAGCAAATCAGGAAGGAAAAGGAAGCGGCCGATTCTATGCGAAAGCGAACTGCGGCGGGCACGACTTTTCCGTCCGTCGATCCCAAAGGGCTATACACGGTCCAGATTGGGTCGTTTCAGGATCAAAAACAGGCAAACAGCCTCGCAGGCTCGCTTCGGGCCAAGGGATACCCGGTGTTTATCAAGTCAATGACCACCCCGGATAATGATAATTGGTACAGGGTCAGGGTGGGGACTTTCAGCGATGTCGAAACGGCCAAAGCTTACGGAGAGAGCTTTAAGAATTTAGAGCCCAGTGTGAAATTGGTATTTATAACGGTAAATAATTAATGCTGCCGAGTGTAAATCCAGGTTTGACAGACAGCTTATGGTAAAGGACAAAGAAAGCGTCAGGGACACAAGGCCTTTTATTGCTTTACTCTTTTTTTTGTTCTTCTTACCGACTATAGCTTCCCGCGCAGAGAATACGGAGAACGGAGTCCTCATAGTGGATTTCAAAACCCCGGAGGGCCTTATAAAAGTCTTCCTCCCCGACGATATCTCAGCCGGCGATACTGTTTCGGCCGCGATAAGGGCCTATCCTTCGGGCGGTACGCCGGTTACCAAGAATAAAAACCTGAGCACGCTTAACGCTTACATTGTTGAAACCAGCTTTTTCAGGGTTACCGTAGGGAAAAAATCCGTCAAGATAAGCGTCCCGAGAAATATGGCGGGCGCCAGGATGAAATTTACTTTGAGAGATATCAGAATGAAATCTCTCGGCAGCGTCTCAATCCCTATAAGCTTGTCTTCACCCGAGGGGGTAAATTCTGGGACGCGTACGCCGTTTGACTATCAGTGTCCGCTCGTGGGACAAGCGGGAAGGCTCGTGACAATAAAGGGTCCTTTCGACGGAGATTTCGCGACTACCGATTTACGGATCGGAAACGAGAAGGCGGATGTAATCGCCGAATCCCCGAGAAAGCTCGTTTTCGAAAGTCCAGCGGATATAGCGGGCTCGGTAGAGATGGTAATGACTGAACAGGGCGTAGTTGTGAACAGGCCCTTTACTTGCCTCCAGGTGATGAAGATCGGCGAGTCAGGCGCCGTTCCCGAAAGCCTCAGCACTACAGGGGGAACGGTTGCAAACAGACCCCCCTCTTTACGGGCCGAAGCATCGGAAGCCGCGCGTAATCCTGAGTTGGGGAAACAAACACAAGGGAGCGGTATGTCGGGAAGGGCGCTCCCACCGGCCACCCATACGCTTCAGTTCGAGAGCATCAAAGCCGAGGAAACGCTTGGTCCCTCAGAGCCTGTAACAAAGCCCCGACAAACTCCGGTTGCGGAATGGAACGAGGACAAAGAGGCTATCCTCACAAAACAGCTCGGTTCTCCATTAAAGTTGGAAAACCCTCCGGCTAATGTGTCTCCCGCTTCTGGGGTCAATAGAATGACCGTTGTAGCTGAAAAAGGTCCTACTACCTCCGCCGGAGAAAGCTTGACGGAAAGCCCAATCGCATCCGGACCAGTGGCGGGGAAAAAGAATGCGGCTGTAGTTGCCGTCCCCACTGCTGCTGTCGGTGGTAATACCGATCACGCTGGAATCGACGAAAGCGGCTCTGAAGCTCTGATACTCGAGGGTCAGCTTCTTGCGTCATTTACTGGGGACGCCGCAAGCGCCGCAGCGCCGAAAACGGATGAGAATAATAAGATTGAATCTGTTGTCGCATTACCTAAACACAAAGGTCGCTTCACCGTACAGGTAGCGTCTTACAGGAGCGAGAAGGATGCAGACGATACGGCATCGAGGCTGCGGAAAAAGGGATACGACTCTTTCGTTGTACCTGTGCATATTCCGCGTAAAGGTAGATGGTACAGGGTGAGGGTGGGGGTGTTCCCCACAAAGAGTGAAGCCGCTTCCTTCGCCGCCGGCTTGAAAATGAAGGAGCACCTTATCAAATCGGCCTTCGTATCCGAAAATGACTGATTCCCCGGATTGGGAGGCTCAACGGGGCGCGGTGATCCTTCGGGATAACGGCTTGCCTGAAAAATCTAAAACGGATATTGTTATTC
>JBIOKC010000164.1:0-4451 GCA_044451425.1 Thermodesulfobacteriota bacterium | reverse complement strand
GGACCGGCCCCGATCACCGCTACCTGTGCTTTTTTTTGTTCCGGCATATTAACACGTATGTTAGTCGGCCCAGAGAAAAGGCCGAATTATTTGCCCGAGGTACGTCATCCCTCTAACGAGAGCTTGAACGGCTCTTCTAGCGCCTCGACCACCCATCTCAGGAACCTCACCGCATCAGCCCCGTCTATTAGACGGTGGTCGTATGAGAGCGACAGGGGGAGCATGAGCCTCGGCTGGAATTGCCCGTCTATATAGACGGCTTCCACCGAAGAGCGGGACACGCCCAGTATTGCGACCTCGGGAGAGTTCAACACCGGAGTGAAGTAGGTCCCGCCGAGTCCTCCTAGGTTGCTTATCGTGAACGTCCCTCCCTGCAGCTCCTCGACCGATATCTTCTTCGTCCTCGCTTTTTCGGACATCTCCTTGAGATCGATCGAAAGCTCCTCGATATTCTTCTTGTCGGCGTCCTTTATTACGGGGACAAGCAGCCCCCTGTCCGTATCGACTGCAACCCCGATGTTGTAGTAGTTCTTATATACGATCTCGCCCCGTTCAATATCGATGCTGGCGTTGAACTGCGGGAACAGTTTGAGCGCCGAGGCGACTGCCTTCAGGATTATGGAGGTCATTGTCAGCTTTCCCCCTATGCTCTCCAATTCCTTCCCGTAATGTTTCCTCAGCTTCTCGACTTCCGTGATATCGGCCTTGTCGTGCTGAGTGACGTGAGGGGCTTTCCAGGACTCGCTCAAACGCTCCGCGGTAAGCTTCCTTACTTTGGTCATTCCGACCCGCTCGGTCTCGCCCCATTTGTCTGAGGATGGTATCTTTTCCGGTCTTGCAGTTTTTTCTTCCGACGGCTCGGGTTCGGTTCTCTCTATTTTCGGCTCCGCCTTCTTTCCGTGAGCCTTGATGTCTTCTTCCGTAATGCGTCCGCCGGGTCCTGTGCCTTTGACCTTGTTTATATCGATACCCAGCTCGCGCGCCTTTCTTCTCACGGTGGGCGAAGCCGGTACGATTCGTGAAGCGGCTGTCTCTTCTCCGGCTCTCGAAGTAATTTCGGGTTCTCTCGCGTGTTCTTTCTTTTTTTCTTCCGCGGGTTTAACAACCGGTTTCTCTTCCGGCATTGCAGCGGGTTCTGTAGCTTTTATCCGGGGCTTGGGCTCTTTCTCTCTATCCTCACCCTTCTTCTCGGTCACAGCTGCTGTTTTTTTCTCCTCCGGTACCCGTTCCTCTTTCAGCGTTTCCTTCTTAGCCGCCGCCTCGCCCTCTCCCGTGCCGTCGTCTATCGTGACCAGGATCTGACCTATCTTTATCGTTTCCCCTTCCTTCACATATACACCTTTGATAACGCCCGATGCGGGTGAAGGTATGTCGAGCGCGGCCTTGTCCGTCTCAAGCTCCATGAGGGATTGCTCTTTCTCGACCGTATCCCCAGGTGATACATATACCCTGACCACGTCCCCCGTTTCTATATCTTCCCCCAGGTCAGGCAATTTGAATTCGATCGTCATTTCGTCCTGCCTCTTGTGGTTTCTCTCACTTTTGTTTTAACACGGTTGGCTTTGCTTCTCAGCCCATATATATCCGTCCGGTCTAGGATATCAGAGGGTTAGCCTTTCCGGGGTTAATGTCGAGATCCCTTATCGCCTTCTCGACCGTATCCGTATCGATCTTTTTTCCCCACGTCAGCGAAGCAAGCACCGCGAGCGTGATGTATCTCCAGTCCACTTCGAAAAAGTCCCTGAGCGCCTTCCTGCTTCCGCTTCTTCCAAACCCGTCTGTCCCGAGTGAGACGAGCGGGCGCGGCAGCCACTGCGAGATAGAATCGGGGAGAGCCATCACGTAATCGGACGCGGCTACGAGGACCCCCGGAGCGTCCTTGAGGCATTGTGCGACATACGGGGTTCTCTTTAGCTCCGACGGGTGGAGCATATTCCAGCGCTCGCTCTCACAGCCATCCCTGTATAGTTCCTTATAGCTCGTCACGCTCCACACGTCTGCGGCGACCCCGTACTTTTCACCGAGCAGTTCCTGAGCCTTGAGCGCTTCGTTCAGTATAGTGCCGCTTCCGAAGAGCTGCGCGCGCAGCTCTGTGTCCTTGAGTTGCGAGTCCCTGAACTTATACATCCCCCTCAGTATCCCCTCTCTCGATCCCTCGGGCAACGGCGGCTGCTCGTATGTTTCGTTCATGACCGTCAGGTAGTAGAAAATGTTCTCCTGATCCACGTACATCCGTCTTATGCCGTCCTGTATGATGACCGCGATTTCGTAGGCGTATGCCGGGTCGTACGCTTTCAGGTTGGGGACCGGATACGCGAGGAGATGGCTGTGCCCGTCCTGATGCTGGAGGCCTTCACCGGCAAGTGTCGTCCTTCCGGAAGTGCCGCCGACCATAAAGCCCCTGGCCCTTGAATCGCCTGCCGCCCAGATGAGGTCTCCTATCCTCTGGAAGCCGAACATCGAGTAGAAAATAAAGAAAGGGATCATGTTGATTCCGTATGTCGCGTAGGCTGTACCAGCCGCGATGAACGAGCTCATGGAGCCCGCTTCGGTTATCCCCTCTTCGAGTATCTGCCCGTCCCTCGCTTCTTTGTAGAATAGAAGCGTCGCAGCGTCCACGGGTTCGTATAGCTGTCCCGCGTGCGAGTATATACCCACCTGTCTGAAGAGGGACTCCATTCCGAAAGTCCTGGCTTCGTCAGGCACTATAGGGACGATGTATTTCCCGATGTTTTCATCTTTAAGCATCTTGGAGAGCATGCGCACGATAGCCATTGTGGTCGCTACAGGCCTTCCCCGGGAGCCCTTGTAGAACTCCTCGAAAATCGATTCCGAAGGCGGTTCCAGCGGGCCGCAGCTGACTTCCCGTTTCGGCAGATATCCGCCCAGCTCACGTCTCCGTTCCCTGATATATTTTACTTCCAGACTGTCGTCGGGCGGTCTGTAAAAGGGCGCCCTCACTACGTCCTCGTCCGATATCGGTATGCCGAACCTCGTCCTGAATTCTTTGAGCTCATCCTCGTTCAGCTTTTTCTGCTGGTGTGTAATGTTCCTGCCCTCTCCCGCTTCGCCGAGACCGTAGCCCTTTATTGTCTTGGCGAGAATTACCGTAGGCGAGCCTCTATGTTCCACTGCAGCTTTGTATGCGGGATAAATTTTTTCGGGGTCATGCCCTCCCCTTCTCAGCTTCTCTATCTCTTCGTCCGAGAGGTCTTTCACCATGTCGAGCAGCCTCGGGTCGGTGCCGAAAAAGTGCTTGCGTATATAATCGCCGGATTCGACCGTATATTTCTGGTACTCGCCGTCGACGACCTCTCCCATCCTTTTGACGAGTATACCGTCCTTGTCTTTTGCGAGCAGCGGATCCCAGTTGCTGCCCCAGATGACCTTAATGACGTTCCAGCCCGCCCCCCTGAAGATGGCTTCGAGTTCCTGTATTATCTTGCCGTTTCCCCTTACGGGGCCGTCCAGCCGCTGTAGATTGCAGTTGACGACGAATATGAGGTTGTCGAGCTTTTCCCTCGCCGCAAGCGTGATCGCGCCGAGGGTTTCGGGCTCGTCGCACTCGCCGTCGCCGAGGAAAGCCCACACCCTGGAATCGGAATACTCCTTGAATCCCCTGTCCACGAGATAGTGGTTAAAGCGCGCCTGGTAAATCGCCATTATCGGGCTCAGCCCCATGGACACCGTCGGGTACTGCCAGAATCCCGGCATGAGCCACGGGTGAGGGTAGGACGGCAGCCCTCCCTCCGGCTGCAGCTCACGCCTGAAGTTTTGCAGGTTTTCGATGGTGAGACGCCCTTCGAGAAACGCCCTCGAGTAGATTCCGGGCGCGGCATGCCCCTGGAAATAGACTATATCCCCTTCGGCGTTCCCGTTTTTAGCCTTGAGAAAATGGTTGAAGGCTACTTCGAAAAGCGCCGCCGCGGAAGCAAAAGTTGAAATATGTCCCCCTATCCCCTCTTCGAGTCTGTTAGCCCTCACGACCATTGCCATGGCGTTCCATCTTATGATGCTCCTGATGTTCCACTCTATCGCCTGGTTCCCCGGATAAGGAGGCTGCATTTCGACGGGGATGGTGTTGATGTAGGGGGTGTTTGCTGTAAAGTGAAGCCTCACACCTTTTTTCTGAGCGTGTATCTGTAAAATTTTGATGAGCTGGCTTACACGTTCTGGCCCGCCCGTTTTAAGAACGTAGTCGAGGGATTCGATCCATTCCCTGTTCTCGGTCTCCGCTATTTCATTGTGTCTTTTGTCCTTATCGGTTTTTTTTTGCATACGAAAAACCCTTTCGGCGGATAGGTTATGTCACGAACACAAAAAAGGTAATAGTGAAATAATAATGCACCCGGCAAGTCTTAGTCAACAATTCTTCACTACTTACTAATTAATATACGGCGGACCCGGCGGTATATGCAATCCTGAATTGCGGGTTAGAAGAACGATTATAT
>JBIOKC010000163.1:0-4463 GCA_044451425.1 Thermodesulfobacteriota bacterium | reverse complement strand
GCCTTCCATTATCAGTCCTCTCACTTCGTTTTCGGGTTTGTCTGCGGCGTAGAGGGCGACGATGTTCGCGCCGAGGCTGAATCCCAGGATAAAGATGTTGGTGAAACCTTCATTCTTGAGGAACTCCACCGCGGCTTCGATATCGTACACCGAGAGGTCGAATATCGCTTGTCCTAATACCTGCCCCAGGTGGGCCATCCTCGTGTTGATCGAAAACGAGTTGATACCGCGCTCAGTCAGCATCTGGGGTAATTGTCTCGGTGTGCCGCGCGCCAGGAAATGCCCTAACACTCCGTGGACCATGATTATGATGGGAGTATTGTAAAGGTCTTCCGGTTTCTCGAATTCTCCGGTAACGAGGAGTGAATGGATTAAAAAGCCGTCTTCCGACTTGATGCTTATTAGTTTGCGCTGCCTTTCTATCATGTTAGCGGTTTGGCTGTATGTGTGAGAATCTTTTGTCGAGCCACTTTTTTATGACCTCGCCTAATTCCTGCTCTTTCCCGTCGAAATCATGATTTGCGTCGAGATAGAATGCAGTCACATCTTTATTGCCCGCCTGCTGCGCAATTTCCATAAGTTTATTTGCTTCATCGGGTCCGAGCTCATCATCTTTTCTCCCCTGAATGAGGAGCAGGGATATACTTATCTTGGAGATGTGCTTGAAACACTTTGCCGCCTCCGCTTCGGGTCCGGCGAGGTACCACCAGGTCTTAAACGTGTAAAGCTCCGTATGTTCCGGATTGAGCGTATCTCCGCGGGCTTTGTAAATGATGACTGTGCGGTCCTCCGGTGATCTGTGGGGATCGGGCTTCAGCGCTTCCATTACCCTTCTGTGAATCTCGTCATATGATGGATTGCTCCCCCATTTGTTCCATCTTTTACGAATCGTTTGCGGTGTCGAATATGGAGTGGAGAGGGCGATAATCCCCTTAAGGCTCGTGAACACGGAGGGGTCGTTGCGAAGCGATGCGTACCTCAGCACGATACTGCTGCCGAGGCTGTATCCCGACAATATTATTTTGGAGTACCCCATGTTTTTCAGATACACGATCGCGGTATCTATCTGGGGTATGGTGTCGTCTATTATTCCATAGCCGAAAAAAAGGCCGAATGTCGCCATTCTGGTATTGATGGACAACGAGGAGTATCCGGCTTCAGCCAGAATCGGCGGCAGATAGCGCTGGCTTCCTTCGAGGAAATTCCCGAGAAAGCCGTGGATATGTATTATAACGGGCTCTTTCTCGGGCTTGCCGGCGTTAATGAGGCTTCTATAAAAAAGCGCATCGATTTTACTGTTCCCGAACGGTATTGAAATGAGCTCCTGCTCTACTATTTCATGTTTATCCATGGCATCACTAAAGAGTCTTTAGAAAGTTATATCGGCTTCGTTTGCGTCTGAGTTCATTTCTATTTGACCCGGCTTCCCGTTTGTTTCGATTTTAGTCCCGCCGGATATTTTGATAAGCTCGGGAGAGGGCTTTAAGGTTATTTTTTTGATGTTGTCCGTATCTACCCTAATTCTGCTGTTTCCCGTGACTCCCACCTGTATCCGTACCGGCCGGGTCACCTCATAAGGCATGAACTCGGCCCAGTAGATTTTATTTTTAAAAATACCGAAAGGAGCGGTGTAAAATATATTTTCCGGGTAGTTATTACGCTTGAATTTGCCGAACCAGTCAAATACGTTCTGAAGGTCTTCGTCTACTGTAAGCCATGTATGTCCCTCATGGGGATAGAAATTGAATTTCACCTGGGTCCCCAACTTCTCCACAATCTCATGCAGTACTATCGCGTCGTCTGCCGGTACGGCCTCGTCGCCTCCTCCGTGGGAGATGTACAGGGGTGTGTTTATCAGGTTAGGCAGCATCTTTTGAGGGTAGTCGAGTGTCGCCAGGAACTTCCTTAGACTATCGACATCCATGCTAGCGACCTTGTCTTTATAATACCTCAGCTTGTAGGGTCCGAATACGACTGCTGACGCCGCTATCAGATCAGGGAAATACATCGAAACGAGAAGTGCCTCTAGCCCTCCGTTCGACATTCCGGTGACATATATCCTGTCTTCGTCCACCGTGAATCTTTCCTTAACTACCTCTATCAGCTCCGAGAATATGTTCAATTTCCCCTTTCTTATGTATTCTCCTCCCAGATCAGGGGACGGCATAATGCCTATGAACCCGTACTCCCTGCAATACGAATCTATTTCCTGAGACTTGATATAGTTATTCAGGCAGATGATGGCGGGGAGACGCTCGTCGCTTTGAGCTTCCGGCAGCACATAATAGAGGTCAAAACTCCTTTTATACCTGTCTGACGTGAATGTGCTTTGCCGAATACCTCGCCCTTCGAGTGAGAATTTATACCTTTCCGGATCGTCTTTCGGCAAGAGATTCCCTCTTTCGCCTATATAAACGATAGAGTTCGCGCCTCCTGCCGTATCCGGATTGAGGTCAGGGTTATTGGGGTCGGTAATCCAGTTTCCGTCTATAATGTATTTGTAGTCATAAGACCTGTTGGGCGCGGGCTTGAGTATGAGACGCCACACGTCGTCACTACCTTTAACGAGTCTCAATGTTCCGTGCTTCCAGCCGTTGAAGTCTCCGGATAGGAATACCTCTCTCGCACCGGGCGCATAGTAGCTGAACAGGATCCCTTCTTTAACCTGCTCCGGCTTCGATGCCCATCTGCCTTCGTACTTTTTGACGATTATGCTGTCCCTTGCCATCTTGATTTCTCCTCTTACGGTTATCGGCCCGCGGATACAAAGAATTTTGCTACACGAATAATAAAGTCAAGTAAATTATAATACTTTATTGGGGGTTATCTGTTTCCTTTCCCGATTTGAGCATGTTTCTGTTATTCGGGGCACTCGGTCAAGAAGATATTTTATAGTATTCTAATGATTTTGAAAGAACGATCCGTATTATGATTTGATACAAATTCCAATAATACCGACCGGCTGCGGTTGGGGACGTTCATCGTCCGTGAATGTTATTTTACGGTATATTTAACCCTGGTATTTGTTATCACTGATGTATATGGTGCTGGATATGGCAGAGAACTTCCCGGATTCCGTCAGACGGTTCACGGATGGTTCCCATCCGAAAGAGCTCCGGTTAATGGCCGCTAGGGGATTGGTGCCGGCGAGCCCGAAGGACCTCACCCTCATACTGTATTGTCTTACCAGGGATGAGGACCCTGAAGTCGCGGACGAAGCTCGTGAAACACTGAACGGAATACCGCCTGACGTGGTATCGACTGTACTAATAGATAACGGGGCAAACCCAGGGCTTCTTGACTATTTCGCTCGTATAATTGAGGACGAAAGCAAGCTCCTGCAGATTATACTGAACAACTCTGCCGCGGACGATACGATTGCCTACCTGGCTGAAAAAACTCACTATCAGCAGATTATAGAATTAATAGCGAATAATCACGAGAGAATCGCTCGTTCTGAGGGAATTGTGGATTCCTTGAGTCGGAATCCTGCGGTCACACGCTCCACTCTAGACGGAGTGCTCGAGTTCTTAAAACTATGTATCGGCAAGAATTTCGGCAGGGCCGAGATGTCGGTTACAGACACGGAGGCCGCTTCGGTCGATGACGAAGCTCTTTTACAAGGTGTTGAATTACTCGAAGGCATAGAGGATACCTTCCTTGACGATATAGAGCTGGACATCGAGCTTATTGAGGAGACCGACTCGGCGGGAGAACATGCGCCTGAGATTCTCAATCAGAATGTTACGGTCAAAGTAAGCATGCTCAATATCGGCCAGAAAATAAAGCTCGCCATACTGGGCAATAGGGAAGCCCGGACTCTGCTGATAAGGGACCCGAACAGAATCGTTTCGAAGGCAGTACTGAAGAACTCGCGGCTCACAGACAGTGAAATCGTGATGATATCTCAGTCCAAGATTGTGAACGAGGAGATACTGCGTGAAATCGCCGAGAGCAGGAAGTGGGCCAGGCTCTATCAGGTCAAGCTTTCTCTTGTAAATAATCCGAAGACACCTCCGCACATATCGATAAACCTGCTCAGACAGCTAAGGGATTTCGATCTCCGAAATCTGAGATGGAATAAGAATCTGCCGGGTGCGATTACAACCGTCGTAAAGCAGATAATGCTGGAAAAAAGAGATAAGAAATAAGATTGCATCCCTCACTCCCAAACCCCGGTGAGTCATGATTGAAAAGAAAAAAACGGAAAGCTTTATTGTCCCAGCCGCTCTATCGGGTGAAAGAGCGGATGTGGCGCTTGCCCGATTCCTGCCGGGACAAACGCGCTCGCAGATAAAAAGACTGATAGTGGAAAAACACGTTCTGGTGGACGGTGTGCCGATAAAGCCGTCTAGAAAATTCGACGGGGGCGAAGCGGTGCAGGTTACGCTGCCGGAGCCTCGGCCGATGGACGCCGAGCCCGAGGATATACCGCTCAATATTATTTACGAGGATGATTATAT
>JBIOKC010000162.1:0-4472 GCA_044451425.1 Thermodesulfobacteriota bacterium | reverse complement strand
TCAAGAGCACTTCCGGCTCGATCGTCTCTATCGCATAGAGCGGTATCAGGCCTACGATCGAGCGCACTTTCATGGGGAGGTGGTTTCCGTTCTGTAGGTGGAGCGCGTCGTAATAAAATTGGTCTTCCTCGTCCCAGAGGCCGTCATGGCCCATTTCGGGGAAGTTTATGGCTCTTGCGATGTAGAGGAAATGCTCGAAGAACTTGCTCGCTATGTCCTCGTAGCTAATGTTGTGCTTAGCGAGCTCGATCGCTATCGCGAGCATGTTGAGGCAGTACATACCCATCCAGCTCGTGCCGTCCGCCTGCTCGAGTCTTACCACCGACGGGAGCGTCGCGTTCCTGTCGAAAACGCCGATGTTGTCCAAGCCCAGGAATCCTCCCTCGAATACGTTCTTTCCTTCCGCGTCCTTTCTGTTAACCCACCACGTGAAGTTGAGGAGTAGTTTTTGGAACACTCTTTCAAGGAAATGGAGGTCCTTCCTCCCGTACATTTTTTGCTCGATGTTGTATACCCTCCAGGCGGCCCACGCATGGACCGGAGGGTTTACGTCGCCGAAAGCCCATTCGTAAGCGGGAATCTGGCCGTTGGGATGCAAATACCATTCTCTCGTGAGCAGCATTAGCTGGTGTTTGGCGAAGTCAGGGTCGATCAATGAGAACGTTACTGTGTGAAAGGCGAGATCCCATGCCGCGAACCATGGGTATTCCCATTTGTCGGGCATGGAAAGTATGTCTTCGTTGTATAGGTGAATCCAGTTGTAGTTCCTGCCGTGCTTACGCGACTCAGGGGGAGGGGGGCAGAGCGGGTCCCCGTTGAGCCAATCTTCAATGACATAGTAGTAGAACTGTTTGCTCCAGAGAATACCCGCGAACGCCTGACGCTGTATGCTCTGCAGATCTTCGGTCAGCGTGTAAGGACAGACCTTTTTATAAAACTCGTCGGCTTCATTTTTCCGTTTAACAAACATGCTGTCGTAGAGCTTTCCGAAGGGGTCGATCAGGTTTATCGAGTCGGAAAGCCTTAGCTTGATAGTCTCGGATTTACCGGGTGCTATCGTGAGTGTGTAACGTGCGGATACCTTCGTTCCTGTCCCTTTACTGTTTATCTCGGTCTCCTTTCCGTTGACTATAAAATTGTTTATGCCGTCCTTTACGTAAGGGCATTCGTTCGGGGAGCCGAATATCTTCTCGTAGTTCGTTTCGTTATCGGTGAAGAGAAGCCCTCCCGGGTCATCACAGAAGAGCCACCTTTTCCCGAGCTCTGGGTGTGTAGCCTCGATGACCTTTAATTTTCCCTCGGCCTCCGCGTACCTGAGCGAAGGCTTCTCACCCCCCTTCCATGACCAGGTATTCCTGAACCAGAGCGTGGGGAGGAGATGGAGCGATGCTTCAGCCGGCCCTCTGTTCACAACGGTGATCAGAATTTGAATATCTTCAGGCGATTTTTTCGCGTACTCTACGAACACATCGAAGTACCGGTCTTCGTCGAACACACCTGTGTCTATGAGCTCGTACTCGGATTCGTGTCGGCTTCTCTTTTTATTCACCTCAACGAGGCTGTCGTACGGATAAGCCGCGTGTGGGTATTTGTATAGACATTTCATGTAGGCGTGGGACGGGGTGTTGTCTAAATAGTAGTAATATTCCTTTACATCTTCCCCGTGGTTGCCTTCGTTGTCAGTGAGCCCGAAGAGCCTCTCCTTCAATATCGGATCGTGTCCGTTCCAGAGGGCTATGGCGAAGCAAAGCCTCGCGTGGTTGTCGGAGATCCCGGCGATGCCGTCCTCGCCCCATCTATAAGTGCGAGAACGTGCATGGTCATGTGGGAAATGCTCCCACGCCGTTCCGTCCGGGCTGTAGTCTTCCCTTACGGTACCCCATTGCCTCTCGCTCAGATAAGGTCCCCACCTTCTCCAGTATGCCTTCTTTTCCCTGTCCTGCCTAAGTCTCTTCTCTTCTGCTGTTAGTTTTATTCCTGTGTTCATCATGTTGGGGCTCGTAGTCCGGAGCGGGTTACAGTGAAGTATGAGTATCCCGACAGAGCGTTTTCACACCCCGGGGACGTCCGAATGTTAAGCCCTTTTATCCTCCTTCCTTATATCGGCATCACCGCTTAAATGACATTCTGATAAAGACGGATAGCGTTCACTATGTCTATATATATTACAGCGCGAACGGCCCGGGATGAATAGACTATTATTTATGTCCGTGCCGGATGCGAATTTTGAGAGTCGGTATATCAGGTGCTTAAATCATAGCACCATTTACGGATGAGGGTGTTTCATGCTTCAAGATGAATAAATATGTCTGAATGACTTTTAGAATTAAACGTTGTGAAGAAGTCTGGAAATTCCTATGCGTTAACGAAATGCAGCACGCACATTGCCCACGTTTCGACCGCTGATATCTCCGCCGCGGACTGATCTGTTCGCCTGAGTTGGTAATTATGTGTTGGATGGACCTGCGAAGCCGAAAACCCGTGACCCTTGGGGATCGATGTAACTCTTACTTACTCTTCTTCTGGCCCAGTACTATACTCTCCGCTTCCAGCCAGTTTTCAACGTCCCTTCCGTGAACGTACCCGCTTTTCTCGTAAAGCTCGTATGCTACTCTGGAGATTTTCTCCTGAACGGACTCCTTACCGGGAGTAGATTTCTTAGCCGCGGTCTTGGGACCCGCTGCTTTTTTGCTTACAGTCTTTTTAGGGGTCGCTTCCTTCTTCGTTGCCATCTTTCGCTCTCCTTTCCCATAATATGCAATCATAATTTATTAGTTTAATAAAAGGATATATCAATATCCTTCCGATTTCATCCGATAATTTTAAGATTAACATGAAATTCATTTCATATCGAGATTCTATTGCAGATGGGGCCGGCGAAATAAACTCTTACTCCCCCACGCCTCTTGCCGACTTGGTATCGGTGACGGTGCTCATTGTCAAACTATGTCAGAGATAGACGGCCTGTATGGATATCGATTTGTTTTGTATTTATGGTTTTGGATTCTCTTTGACGCCTGACCGGGGATTTGCTTAATACGTAATCGGGGCGAAGCAACGGAGGGACGAGAGACATCCACGGAGAACGATTAAAACCTCGGCAGCCCTTTGAGTTCTATCTCCGAACCTCCTTTCTATATCGTCTTCCCTATTTTAATGACGTATACGATCTCTATTTACAACCCGTGCCAAGTGTACTAATAATTAGATCAAGAGACCTTTGTTATGTTAGAACCGGAAGCGGATACTGTACGGATTATGATATGCAACTCAGTGTATGGGTGAATACAGTTGTAACTATCTGAAGACTCGCGATAATTTCAACAACACTGATTTGCCTGCGCTTGAAGGTCTTAAACATGCAACTGTCTTCGTATTCTATTTGACGTCGGAGGCCACTTAATGAGAGACGAGAGCAAGACAAAGAAGCAGCTGATAAGCGAGCTTGCGGAGCTTCGTCTCAAGTTGTCACAGTATGAGGAATCGGATGATGAGCTAAGTCGGAGAACAGATGAGCTCACACTTACGTTCCAGAGCATAGGAGATGGCGTGGTAATTGCCTCCGGAGACCGTAAAATAATGCTTATGAACGCTAAAGCCGGGGAGCTTACGGGATGGAGCCCGGAAGAGGCCGTAGGAAGGGAGCTCGAGGATGTCCTCCGCCTTTATAAAAAAGACGATGGCGATCGCCAAAGCCCGATCGAGCCTGCCAAAGAAGTTCTTGAGACCGGCGAGAAGCTCGGACTCCCCAGAGACACGATCCTCTTCAAACGCGACGGGTCGACACGTTTCATCTCTGCAAGCTTCGCTCCTTTGAGCAATGAGCGGACTGAATTCAGGGGCGTGGTAGTGGTATTCCGCGATATAACCAGGATTAGGCAGGCGGAGGAGGCGCTTACCGAAAGCGAGAAAAAATACCGGACGCTCGTAGAGAACAGCTACGACCTTATATATGAGGTGGATTCGACGGGGAGAATACTCTACGTCAATCCGGTTTGCACCGAACTTACGGGTTATGACCGGTCCGAGCTCCTCGGAAAGGCTGCGTTTGATTTCATACATCCCGAAGACAGGCCGAATGCAATGTCCGTTTTCATGAGAGCGGTGTCGAATCTATCCACCGAGAGGGTTACTTTTAGAGCACTCAACAAGGCAGGCGAGTATCAGTGGCTCGAATGTGTCGGGAAGCCATTTATCGCAACGAATAGAGAAAAGAGGGGTGTAATCATCACCCGCAACATCACAGACCGCAAGAAAGCTGAAGAGGAGCTCCTTGCTTTGAATACGCTGATGAAAGCAGTGCACAGTTTTCTTGATCTCAATGAGGTATATAATGTCGCGCTCGACATAGTCATGAGGATGGAAAACGTAGATATGGCCATAATATATCTCGTTGATAGGGGAAAAGAAAGAAGCGGTAATCCAGGCGTGGAGAAACGTGCCGGAATTCTACATAGCGAGAGCGGGAAGAG
>JBIOKC010000161.1:0-4530 GCA_044451425.1 Thermodesulfobacteriota bacterium | reverse complement strand
TAACGATTCTTAATGAATTTCTAATACAATATTTAGATATGTCCAAATTATATAACGCCCAACAGATTGTCAACGCCCTGAAGAAATTAATGGAGCAATACATAGAGCAATACACAGAAAACCCGGCTAATATATATGGGCCGAATGCCATGATTCCGGTGACTGCACCGCAAATTATGATACGCAAGAATATTTCTTTGCTACTTCTGATTGTTCTCGTCTTCGTACTACTCCCTGTATCCCACACCCTTCCGTCTCATACAAGTGACGCCCGTGCGGACGAAGATGCAAGCGTCCCGGTCTTCGGATACGAAGTAATAAACACCTACCCGCACGACAGGAACGCTTTCACGCAGGGTCTTCTCATCTACGACGGCACTCTCTATGAAGGCACCGGGCTCAGGGGCAGGTCGTCCTTACGAAAAGTCGATCTGAAGACAGGTAAGGTGCTCAAGGAGCACGATATACCAAATGCATATTTCGGCGAAGGGGTAGCAGTCGACGGTAACAGGATAGTCCAGCTCACATGGCAATCGCACAAGGGGTTCGTTTACGACAGAAACACGTTCACCCTGATTAAAACATTCAATTACCCGACCGAAGGATGGGGGATCACGTTTGACGGAAGGAACTTCATAATGAGCGACGGCAGCGCTACTCTCTATTTTCTCGACCCCGAGAGCTTCGCAGAGGTCGGCAGACTCGAGGTCTATGACGACAAGGGTCCGGTAACGGAATTAAATGAGCTGGAATATGTAAAGGGAGAGATCTACGCAAACATCTGGGGATCCAACCGAATTGCGAGGATCGATCCCGCGACCGGCCGGATCACCGGGTGGATTGACTTAAGCGGACTGCTAAGCGAAGACGACAGAAAAATCCCGGTAGACGTGCTTAACGGAATAGCATATGACAATGATACTGGAAGGCTTTTTGTAACAGGAAAGCTCTGGCCGAAGATTTTCGAAATCAAAATCGTGCCTAAGGAGAAATAGGTTCCGGTTTTTATGCTTTGTGCGTTCACGGCCTGACGGCTGATAAGAATAGACGCCTGATCAATGATGGCGAAATAAGTGACACCGGCTTCGTCATTCTCCACTCGAAAACAAGCAAATATGCGTGTCTATTTAAAGGGAGGCTGGTCTTCCCGCTGTTCGGTCTGAAGAGGGGATACTTCGGACTCGAGCTCTTCTTGGAGCTCGGTGTTATACTTGTTATCCAGGTTCTGGGGCTCCGCTCTGTTCTCGAGCGTATCCGACGAGGCGGGCTCCGCGGGACCGGCTATATCCTGCTCGACCGTGGCGCACGAGTAAATGCTTAACGGAGATATAATCAGCAAAAAAGCAAAGGAAATTTTTCTCATATATGACAAGTCCTTTTTCCTTAAATTTATATTTCCACACTAAATTTTACCCATAATATACTACCAATTGCACGTGACCCCTCCGATTATTTTTTACTCGGAGTCCCTATCTATGCCCGATATCTCCTCAAGAGCGAGGAGGAGGGCCTGAGTCCCCAGACGCCCGTGACCCTGCGCCCTGGCGGCCAGATATAGCTGCCTGACGAGCGAAAGCCCCGGCAGAACGAGGTTCATCTTCTCGGCCTCTCCCAGAGCGATTCCCATGTCTTTTATGAAATGCTCGACATAGAACCCCGGATTGAAGTCCCTTTTCAGCACCCTGGGCGCGAGGTTATCGAGCATCCAGCACTCGGCAGCGCCCCGGCCGACCGACATAAGCATCCTCTCCGGGTCGAGCCCGGCTTTGTAAGCATAGAGAAGAGTCTCACACATACCTATCATCAGAGAGGCCGCCATTATCTGATTACACATCTTCGTGTGCTGTCCGAGCCCGGGCCCTCCCTGATACACGACGTTCTTTCCCATATGCTCGAAGAGCGACATCAGAGCGTCATAGGTCTTCCTGTCGCCGCCGGCCATGATCGAGAGCTTACCGTCCCGCGCTCCGACGTCGCCGCCTGATACAGGCGCGTCAATAGCCGAAGCCCCGGCCTTTTTAGCGGCTCTATAAATTTCCTGGGCGAGCGATGGCTCCGTGGTTGTCATATCCACCAATATGCTTCCCTTCCGTAGCCCCTCCAGGACGCCGTCCTTGCCGAAATACACCTCCCTAACGTCGCGGGGGAACCCGACGATCGTGAAAACCACATCGGACCTGGAGGCCGCTTCCTTAGGCGACTTCGCCCACGCCGCCCCAGCCTTGATCAGTCCCTCGGCCTTATTTTTAGTTCTGCTGTATACGACCGTCTTATAGCCCGCTCTTACGAGATGCATGCACATAGATGCGCCCATTACGCCCGTGCCTATCCATCCTATTCTCGTCTTACCCGGGCTTATCTTCATAGTCGCCATTCTCCTCGCCTCCTTTAAGAGGGATAATATCAATTCGTACACGCGCTGTAAAGTGAACGGACCCGCGGAATTGTTTTTGAATCCCGGATATGTAAAACTAAAATCTGATACGGCGGTGCAGTTCCTTCCAAAGCCGCGCTTGAGACGATATGAACGGAACGCCCGAACCCACACCGAAACAGCAGGAGATATTGAACGCGGAAGGCAACGTGCTCGTCACGGCCAATCCGGGTACGGGGAAAACATTCCTCCTCTCCCACAAATTCCTGAAGGCGGTCAGGGACGGAATCCCTCCAGAGGAGATACTCTGTCTCACGTTCACGGACAAGGCCCGGAGGGAGATGGAAGAGCGGATCATAAAGCTCTTTTCAGAGAGCGGCATCAAGCCCGACCTGTCGAAGCTCAATGTATACACTTTTCACTCCTACTCTCTCGAAAACCTGGAGCGAGGCGACATGGTCTCATCGAACCTTCTGCGATTCTCGATATACCGGTATCTCATCGACGAAGAGGTATTCAATTACGGCCCAGGTTATCTGCTGAGCGATATTGTCCCGAAGATGGAGAATCTCATACGCTACCTGAAATCGTTCGGAATAACCCCCGGAAGAATAGATCTCCGAAAGACGAATCCTCTTCTCCAGGGCGACAAGAAGATCAGCAAGGAAGAAAAGGAACAGTTCGCGGAAGTGTTCGTAAAGGTCTTTTCGCTATACGAAGATGTGAAGAAGGATACCGGGGTCGATTATGCCGACCTGCTCATCAATTTCCTCGCGCAGAAAGACGTCCCGCATTACGAGCTCGTGCTCGTGGACGAGCTCCAGGACGTGAACAGGTTGGAGGCGGAGATAGCCCTCCGGTCGGGAAAGCGGTTCTTTGCCGTAGGCGACAAGAAGCAGACCATATTCGGGTTCCAGGGCGGCTCCATACTCAACTTCAGCCTATTCGAGGATTCCTTCCATTTCATTTTGTCCGAGAACTGGAGGAGCACTGACGAGATACTCGCCTACGCGAGAGAATATTTCGTATCTCAGACGAAAGACGAGACTCACGAAAGGGAGCTGAAGGAGCTAAAGAGTGCGGGGGGCCTAACAGGGGAAAAACCCGTCATTTACCAGGTCGAGAAAAAAAACGTCGCCCTCGCCGCAGCGGAGCTCGTGAAACGACACATGGAATCAGACGGGAGCATCGCGGTAATAGCGAGGACAAACGGTCAGATAGCAAATATCTCGAGAGAGCTCGAGAAGGAGAATATTCCTTTCTCCTCCACACATCACACGGCTTCCAACGAAGCGAGAGAGAGCATCATAAACTATCTGAGGGGGATGCTCAGTAACGACCCTGAAGACGCGAAGAACGCGCTGCTGACACCGTTCGCTCCCGTTTCGCTCCCGGACGCGTTCGACATACTGGACGAGGACAAACTCACGCAGGAGACGCTCATCGAAAAGGCGCCCGCATTCATGGCGCAGAAAGAAAAACTGGGCTCGGTCGAGGACGTGGACAGGCTTTTCGTCGAGGAGATAATACCCGTGGCATTTTCTTACGGTATGGAGTACGTACAGGCGGCTCAAAACCTGAGAGACGCGTTCCGGGAAGCCCTGCAATTCGTCGGGGACGTTAGGCTCGAAAACCTGCTAGCCTATCTACGAACCGCCGACCTCTCCACGAACGAGATCGAGACCAAAAGCAGGGTCACGCTCACGACAGTCCATAAGGCTAAAGGAAAGGAATATGACACCGTCATCTATACGCCGACGAAGCCGCCTAATTCGTCTAATTATCAGGACGAGTTCGTCGAGGCGGTCCTGAATACGGAGGGTATTGACGCAAGGGAAGAGCTCGAAGAGGAAGTGCTCCGTATCAATTTCGTCGCGTTCACTAGAGCAAAGAAGAAGCTCGCGGTAGTCGGTGAAAACATATCCGAGTTATTTAACGGCCGTTCAGTCGAGGGAGAGCTCGCTGTGAGCGGTTTAACCGAAACTGACTTCGCGGAGTCGCAAAAAAAGGCTTTCGCCTTCTTCGTCAGCGGAGAATACGAAAGGGCGAAGGAGCTGCTCGCAAAGAAGGAGAGCTGGCTCACGGACTACGTAAAAAATTTCTTCGGCTCGCTCAGGCACATCTCCTTCTCGTCGGCGAACGGCAAGGCATACGAT
>JBIOKC010000160.1:0-4618 GCA_044451425.1 Thermodesulfobacteriota bacterium | reverse complement strand
GGTCGTGATGGATGACGTGATGTCGGGCGTATACGCGAATATCGTGCTTCAGATTATTGTGAGGATTTTGCTGTAGTTGATTTCATCGGCGGTTGATTTCAACTTTTATACTGGTTTATTATCATTGGTATCTTGGTTGCTGCTCCTGAGACAATCTTTCGGGAGCGGCACCTCTTCTCTGTCATCGCGAGACCGAATTGTGGTCATGGCGATCTCTCTTTTTCTTGAGATTGCCGCGGTCGCGGAATACATTTCCTCGCAATGACGAGTCGGGTTAAATTAAGGTTAGAGTAGGGATCCACATTTTTACGACATGCGAATAGAAATCATAACGATGGGCGATGAGCTCATGAGCGGACTCACTCAGGACAGCAACTTTTCCTGGTCGGGAGATTTGCTAAGTTCGAAGGGCTTCGACATATCTTTTCATACGACAGTCGGGGACGACCGCGAGAGGATCACCGCGGCTTTCGGCGCGGCGCGGCACAGGGCGGATGCCGTTATAGTTTCTGGCGGTCTCGGCCCCACGTCAGACGACCTCACTGCGGAAGTCGCGGCACGGTTTTTTGAAGCCCCGCTCGAGCTGAATGACGAAGCTTTGAAGTCAATCTTGGAGAGGCTCGAGTCACGAGGCAGGTCTTTATCGGAAATGAATAAGAGACAGGCGTTCCTGCCCCGCGGGTCGAAGGTGCTCGTAAACCGCTGGGGTACTGCGCCCGGATTCAGTATCGAAAAAGGCAGTACGGTATTTTATTTCCTGCCAGGCGTACCCAAAGAATTCCGGGCGATGATGAATGAGTACGTAGTGCCCGAGCTCGAAAGCGGGGACAGGAGCAGGAAGCCGTTCAGGACGAAGCTCATCAAGACTTTCGGCCTTCCCGAATCGGAGGTCGCGATCAGGCTCGCGGGAGTGGAAAGAAAAGGCGTGAGGCTCGGCTACAGGGCCCATTACCCGGAGGTCCACCTGCGCGTCACAGCCTGCGGGGAATCGGACGATAGCGCTGAGAAGCTGATGACTGAATTTGTCGCGGACGTGAAGACGAGATTGGGGAGGTATCTGTTCTCGACGGAAGGCGAAACTATGGAGGAGGTAGTGGGCACGCTTCTGAGACAGCATGGTATGAAGCTCTCGACAGCGGAGTCGTGCACGGGCGGGCTAATCTCCGACAGGATTACGGATGTCCCCGGCAGCTCCGATTATTTTCTCGAAGGCGTCGTCTCATACAGCAACGAGGCGAAGGAAAAGATACTCGGCGTGCCGAAAGATATTCTGGACGCACACGGAGCAGTAAGCGCACCTGTCGTCGAGGCTATGGCTCAGGGGGTAAGGAGGCTTGCAGGTTCGGATATAGGGGTAGGCGTATCGGGAATCGCGGGGCCCGGAGGGGGGTCCGCTGAAAAGCCGGTAGGTACAGTTTACATTGGTGTCGATTCGCGTTCGGGAGGGACCCGCTCGGAGAAATTCTTTTTTCACGGAACGAGGGAGGAGATTAAGCTCGTCACGTCCTCTCACGCTCTTCGTCTCATTATGCAAATTTTTTTAAATAACGTATAATTTAGGAGCTATTATGGCCAAACAAACATTTTCACCAGATTCAACGGAAAAAGAAAAGACAATAGAGCTCGCGATATCTTCTATAGAGAAGCAGTTCGGAAAGGGAGCTATCATGAGGCTTGGGGCGGGGGCGCCTATTCCCCAGCTCTCGGTCGTCTCCTCCGGCTCTCTGGGGCTCGATATAGCGCTCGGGGTGGGGGGATACCCGAGGGGAAGGATGGTCGAGATATTCGGCCCGGAATCGTCCGGAAAAACGACGCTCGCGCTGCACGTAATCGCCGAAGCCCACAAGAAGGGCGGAATTGCCGCGTTCGTGGACGCCGAGCACGCGCTCGACCCCAACTACGCGCAGAACCTGGGTGTAAAAATAGACGACCTCCTCATATCGCAGCCCGACTTCGGCGAGCAGGCGCTCGAAATAGTGGACACGCTCGTGAGGAGTGGTGCCGTAGACGTGATAGTGCTTGACTCGGTGGCGGCTCTTGTGCCCAGGGCCGAGATAGAGGGCGAGATGGGGGACGCGCACGTAGGGCTTCAGGCGAGGCTCATGTCACAGGCTTTAAGGAAAATCACCGCTACTGTCGGCAGGTCGAGGACCCTCGTAATTTTCGTAAATCAGACGAGAATGAAGATCGGGACACTCCCTTATATGAACCCCGAGACGACGAGCGGCGGAACGGCGCTCAGGTTTTATTCTTCGGTAAGGATAGACGTGAGACGCATAGGCTCTATAAAGGAAGGGGATGAGGTTTCCGGGAACAGAGTCAGGGCTAAAGTCGTCAAGAATAAGGTATCCCCTCCGTTCAGGGACGCCGAGTTCGACATAATGTTCGGGAGCGGAATCTCCCAGACAGGCGAGCTTGTAGACCTTGGAGCAAAGGCCAATGTCGTGGAGAAGAGCGGCACGTGGTTTTCGTACGGGGGAGAAAGGCTCGGGCAGGGAAGAGAGAACGCAAGGGCATTCCTGAAGGACAACCCCGAAATAGCGGAGAAACTGAAGAGCGAAATATTATCCAAAACGGGGGTTGTCAAGCCGGAGGTACTCGAGGAGAAGTAAATGGGTTCCGTAAATATTGACGAAATACTCCGCGCTGCGGTGAGGATCGGCGCTTCAGACATACATATCGGCACGAACAGGCATCCCATACTGCGCGTGCAAGGGAAGCTCACTCCCATCAAGAACGCGCCTACGCTCACTAACGAAGACGTGAGGGAAATGGCGCACCAGATGATGAACCCCGCTCAGCGCGAGAAGTTCGAGAACAAGTTCGAGATGGACCTGGCATACAGCATTCAAGGTGTATCGAGGTTCAGGGTGAACGTCTTCCAGCAGAGGGGCACGCTCTCTATCGCGATAAGATCCATACCGTTCAGTATCCTCAATTTCACCTCACTCAATCTCCCGCCTATTATGGAAAGGATCGCAAGCGAGGAGAGGGGGCTCGTAATCGTTACGGGTACGACCGGCAGCGGTAAGTCGACTACGCTTGCGGCTATCGTCGATTACATCAACAAGAATAAGGCGAGGCATATAATAACGGTCGAGGACCCGCTCGAATATATGCACGATGACGCTACGAGTTATATTAATCAGAGGGAGATAGGCATCGACACTACGTCCTTCGCGAACGCCATGAGGGCGGCACTCAGGGAAGACCCCGATGTGATACTCGTAGGCGAAATGAGGGACCTCGAGACGATGGAAATATGCTTATCCGCGGCTGAGACGGGACACCTCGTGCTCACGACTCTCCACACGCTCGATGCGCAGGAATCCGTAAACAGAATGCTAACGATATTCCCTCCGCACCAGCACAACCAGGTCAGGTACCAGCTGGCGCAGGTGCTTAAGGCGATCATTTCGCAAAGGCTCGTACCAACCACTGACGGCAAGCGAGTGCCGGCTGCTGAAATTCTGATAGCGACCGAGAGGATAAAGGACCTGATAGCCGACTCGCAGAAGACCTGGGAGATAAGGCAGGCAATACAAGAAGGAAGCCTCCACTACGGGATGCAGACCTTCGATCAGTGTCTATATAATCTTTTCAAGAGCAATATGATTACCTACGACGAGGCGATGAGGCAGGCTACCAACAAGAACGACCTCGCGATGAGGATCGAGGGTATCACATCCGGCTCGAGCTCTCTCATACTGGAAGAGACATTCGGCAAGCAAACTTCGAGATAATTTTCACTGAGACACACTAAAATCGGGGCGGGCGACGGGGGGTCGGTTCTAATGATTAAGCTATCAACTCCTTTCCTGACTTGAGGCAATCCGTTATAATTTGATATAAGTGATGAAAAGTGAATATTAAGGTAATGGCGATTGAAACATCGACCTATTCCGGGAGCATAGCCGTCTCTGACGGTGAGGAGATATTGGGGGAGTATTATATGAATATGGGGCCTTCGCATTCGGAGAGGCTCATTCCCTCGATAGACCGCCTCCTCGGTGAATTAGGCATTGATAGAAGAGAGTTAGGAGGCGTCGCCGTATCCCTTGGACCTGGCTCGTTCACTGCTCTGAGGATAGGCATAACCACGGCTAAAGGTATCGCGTATTCACTCGGAATTCCTGTTGTCGGAGTGTCTTCACTAGAGTTACTGGCGATGAACCTGCCGTATTCGCCCTATCAGATTTGTACAGCTATCGACGCGAAGAAGGGGGAGCTTTTCGCGGCTCTGTTCAGGATGGATGAAGGGCGTCCGGTAAGGGTCTGCGAAGACATGGTGATACATCCCGCGGGGCTTTTCGAAATAATAAAGGAAAAAACTATATTTATAGGCGAAGGCGCTTTACTTTACAGGGATTTTCTGGAAGATAATGGGTTGGCACGGGAGCGGGCGTTGTTCTGTCCGCCTTATATGAATTACCCCAGGGCTTCGCCGCTTGCTTATACGGGTTTTAGCAGGCTCAAAGAAGGGCAGACGGACGATGTGCTGGCGCTCGCGCCTGCGTATTTGAGAAAACCAGACGCGGAATTATCGATAAAGGGGAGACACCATGACGGAAACGGACATAATTGAAAGGTTGCTCGAGGGGGACGTGGAGTTCAAGCG
>JBIOKC010000159.1:0-4648 GCA_044451425.1 Thermodesulfobacteriota bacterium | reverse complement strand
GTTCTATGAGGAATCAGAGAGTACTTAATTTTAGAGTAGGCATGTTCGTCTTAATAACTCTCAGCGTATTGATTGTAATTATATTTTTACTGTCCGGGGAGCGGGGTTTTTTTGAGAAGAGCTACACACTTACCACATATTTTAGCAACACCGCGGGTCTGATAAAGGGGGCTGCCGTCAGGCTCTCGGGCGTAAGAATCGGCGCTGTCACCGATATAGAGTTTGCTAAGGAACCGGCCGGTGAAAAGTTAATCATTGTAACGATGAAGATCACAAAAGACGGGATGAGTAGAATCAGTCCCGATGCGAAGGCCACGATAAGGACAGAAGGGCTTCTCGGTGATAAGTATATTGAGATCATACAGGGAGTCGAACAGCCGCTGGCCAAGATACCGGAATCTATGGAGATTGAGAGCCAAACGCCGGTTGAGTTTGCGAGTATAATAGGCCAGTCTGGTGATTTGCTGGCCAATATTATAAGCATCTCCGAAAGCCTCGACAAAATCGTTAAAGCCTTTGGGAAAGAAGAGAATATACACGATATCAATAAGACAATAGCATCCGTCAGGGCGAGTTCAGAAGCCATTCAAAAGAACGTTGAAGCTATCGAAAAGAATAACGGAATACTGAATACGATGATCTATGGGGAGAAAAACAAGTCAGGGAAGCCAGAAGAGAATGCTCTTATCAAACTCAACAAGGCTGTTTCGAAATTGGATAACTTGCTCGACCAGATAAACGAAGGGCAGGGTACGTTCCACAATCTCGTTTACAATAAGAACCTATCGAACGACATCAACAGCACTGTGTCGAATCTAAAAACCGCGACGGCTAATCTGAACGGGGACAGCGGTGTAATCACCGAGCTCAAAGAGACCATGTCGAATTTCAGGGAAATATCGGAAATGCTGAAGGGTGGGGAAGGCACTCTGGGAGCCCTCCTGATCGACCCCAGCGTCTATGACAGCTTAAAGGGTATTCTTGGCGAAGCCCAAAGGAGCAGGTTCGTCCGTGCGGCTGTGAAGTACTTTATCGAGCAGGAAAAGGCCGGTCATGCGGATAAAGACATTTCCACTACAAACTAGTATTAAGCTGTCACAGTTGAGTTGACCATAATTTACTATTAAGGCAGATTTGAATTGAGCGGGTGACGGGCTTCGTGCGTTCGGCTTTATGCTTGGGAAGTTTACTGAGACTGGTTTCGATACCGCTTACGACAGGGCTGGGCCAATTGTAATATATATCAGTCATTATATTCTTTATCGATTATAGGCTCTCTCCATATTGTGGCAGCTTCTGCTAACAATTACTCAATCGACGCCTCTTTAGACACATCTAATATTTAATAAGAATTTTCTGACCTCATCGTTAGTGCATACTCATTCGTGGTTCGGTAGTAGGGGAGCACTACACCAGTTATGAGCAGTCAAGTCAAGATTAACGAAGCGTTTTAAGAGGGTGTTTCGATAAAGAAACCCTCTGTTTTGAAATGAGGTCGATTCGATGACCTTGGTTGCTAAGTCGATATAAGACACGGGATCGCAAGGACTTTACGGAAAATTTTGTGGCTATTATCATCGAAGTAGAGGCTAAGCCTACTTCAAATCTGCTTGCCCTTGCAAATATAACTACTATCTGTACGCCGTCTATGCTAATATAAAACAAGCTACAGAAAAGGAGGATAATGTGAGAAACAAGAAAATCCTGGATAGCTTCCTTTTCCTAATCATTTCACTGACTATAATCGGGGGATGCAGCAGCGGTAACGGAAATATTAACCCCTCACCCGGACAGACAGTGCCGTACGATCTGGAAACCGCCATTGAACTCGGGGAACTGAGCCTGGTTGCTTATGAGCAGCTGGTTCAGTGTGCCGATACGATGGGATCCGGAAAGGGCTCGATTACAGTGCCTTCTCCCTATATGCTCGAAGAGGTTATTTTCGAAGGCGTCGACAGTACTATTGACACTATTACCTGCGTCGATGATACGAGCGTTATCCCACTTGCTTTCATAGCCACTAAGGGAAACAGTATATATGTTGTGTTCAGGGGCACTGTTGAAAATTCGGAGGCAGTGGCCGACACCGATGTCATACAGGTACCGTACGATTTTGTCCCTGATGGCGGCACGGTCTCGGAAGGTTTTTTGGGCATATATGATGGAACTCAGGCAAAACCGATTGAGTCCGAAATACTAAATAAACTTGACAAACTTATAAGCACAGGTAAATACGATAAGATTTTCATCACGGGGCATAGCCTCGGAGGCGCGCTTTCAGTGCTGGCGTTTCCTGATTTATCTCGGAACGTCACTATTCCGAATGTCATAATGTACAGCTTCGCAGGACCCGGGGTCGGGAACGCCACTTTTGCCAACACTTATGCGAGTTTGTTCGGCCTGAATCGTATAAGCTGGAGAGTGGTGAATACGAATGACCTCTTTACGAAGCTCCCGCCACTCGGACTTAATTGTCCGGATGTTTTTTACGAACAAGTGAGCGGTGAGCAAGATTATACATTCGGGGTTACGCTCCCTGCGCTCCCCGATTTCAGCAAGGAAAATTGCGACGCCGCGCTTATCGCTTCGCAGCTCGCTACGTACGAGCTCAACAATTCTTCGGGGATCGATGAGAACCACAGCATGTGCAACTATTTCATGACTCTATGTATGATGGGCTCTGACCCTTCGACCTGCACAGACAGAGCGATAGGGTGCGGCGGACCGAATCCTCCTTAAAGCAGTCTCATCGATCTAGTTATTATGAAAGTTATGAATACATGACTCTGGAAAACGGATCTGATATTCCTTGTCCTTCATGCTTCCAGGCCTATCTTTGCCGGTGGATTTCTATTCTCATATTAGTATTCAACCGGGTAGATGTCAGGGTTAAGCATCCTTAATGTCGGTAATATAGCTTCTTACCCATAACCGGAGCAACTCAATGATTTAAAACCTATCAGTAAGGAGTTAGGACGGAATAAGTGTTAGTTTCTGGAGTGCTGCTAGCCGTTCTCTTCGCTTATTGTCATTGCACGGTAAAATTGTTATGTTATAAATAGTGTGGTTGAGTTCTTTTCCCACACTCGGTAAGATTGCTTCAGCAAACACTGATATGAGTACATTAGCTCTGCCGACTAAAAACTACTGGATTCAGAATCCACGTTTTGACATCACGTATTTCTCGTACGGCTGGATATTGGTTTTCCTCGCGTTCCTGGCCTTCAAGCAATATACTGATACGCTCATTATACTGGTCCTGCTTTTCAATTTTGTACACCGCCACTATACTTTCGCCCTCGTTTACGGGCAGAAAGAGGAATTCGAGAAAAGAAAGAGAAGTTATATCCTCATGCCCGTGGCGTTCGCCCTCATAACCCTAATATCCATCGTAGCCGGGGTATTCAAGCTCCTGCTAGTCATATCCGTTGTATGGACCATATACCATACGGTTGCGCAGAAGTACGGGTTTACGAGGATATATTCACGGAAAGCGGATTACGGGAAGGCGTGGATCGATAAAGGGATAATATACTCCTGGCTCATATATTTTTTCTTCGCCCTCGGGGAAAAGAATGTGGGTATCCTCAATCAATATCAGGCTGGCCAGTTTCTCATAGACTCTGTCGGGAAATATTTCCACATATTCACGAACGTTTCCTACGCAGCTCTTGTTGTTGCCATATTCTTTACCGTAACCTATGTAGTCGAGGAGTTCAACAACCGCGATAAGATCAGCCTACCCAAAAACCTTTTTGTATTTTCAGTTCTTTTACTATACTCGATATTCTTCTATGACCTCGTGATAGGATACGTCATGTTTGGATTTTCACACGCATTCGAATATATCGCGTTCGTAAACGTCTTCGTGAACTCGAAATATACTAGAAGGCCCGAAGCTACAAGCCTGTTTTCAAGGATATCGAGGAAGCAATGGATTTACAGTGGGGCGTTTTCGGTCGCTCTCGCGGGTATATGCTATCTGGGGATAAAATACAACGAAAATGCGTTAGCTATATACATCACGGGCTCTTCGTTCCTGCACTTTATTTACGACGGATGGATCTGGAAGGTAAGAAATCCAGAAGTCGCAAAGCCCCTCGACATCAGTTACGCGCCCTCTCCTACCACTTGACAACCCCATCCGGTTTCACCATTTGGAAACACACCTCAAAATTTCAACTCTAGACAACTATTTGGGCACTAAGCTCGAAGTTGACTATGTAGCTGACAGAGGCTTTATTGACTTAACTAAACGAAGATATAATAGATTACAACTGAGCGGGCGACGGGATTCGAACCCGCGACCCTAAGCTTGGGAAGGTGTTTTAATAGTTTTACTGATTGGTACTCAGTAGTATAGAAAATCTATAAAGGCAATATGTTACGAAAGGTTGATTAGTTCATACCAATCTATACCAAATGGTGAATAATGACACAAAATGGACACCTATATGGACACCTGTTCAAAATTGAAATTCTATGCGATGAAGCTTCCTATAAATCATATTTTTGGGGCCTTCGTATTGCGAACGCAATTAAGGACATTGTATGGAATTGTATGCGATACCGTACTTTCATTGTTGAATTTGATGACGGATTAGACTAAAAAGCTGGAGCATGAAATTTTTCGTACATTCCTATATGT
>JBIOKC010000158.1:0-4672 GCA_044451425.1 Thermodesulfobacteriota bacterium | reverse complement strand
GCCTTGTATTGATTATAACTATTGCATATGGAACAACTGGCATCCGAATTATTTACATTACCGCATGTGGCTAGCACTACCCTGTATTCAATTCCGTCCCTGAGTGATTTCAGCTTGGCTAGCTGAAGAAGAGACGATATATTGTTCGTCACCTCATCGACAGAACGTCTTATGGCGAAATTGCCTGTCATATAAGTCGATCCTATAGCCAAAACGATTACCATGACCGACATCACAGCCAGGACTTCGACAAGACTGAATCCCTCCGAATTACGTAAAACTCTCATTCGCACATCTTCTCCCTACTCCACTTCTTCCCAGAATAGAGTTTGTGTCCTAGTGGGAAGTGGCGGAAGTTCCCAGACTATGAACTGAGATCCGCCCGCTACCGGGCCCCCTGTAAATGCCACAGACATTAGTACCGAGCCGCCGGTCCCGAATGTCAGCTGAGCCGGTGTCGGCATTCCTTGTGCTACAGTAACTCCTGCCGCCGCAACATTCTGTTGGGTGGTCCCTTTCAATATATTACTGTTATAAACCCCTGGAATTCTGGTAAGTGCTGCAGATCCCGCTATAAAATCTAGAGCATATATCTGCCCAAACCCCGTGCCGCTCGTACAGGGGTTGCTGGAACTTACAGGTGGGGTGTAAGTAGTAAATATCAGCACGCTGTTTATAACAACAGGCACGCCGAATCCCTTTTCACCAAGCGGCGGGTTGGCGACATTGCCGGGGAATATCACTAAAAACTCGCCATTGGTTGAGCTGAAGTTTGTACCAACTGATGAGACAAACTGTCCATTAACACCTGACTGCGCCTTAAGTGTGATCACCTGGTTTTCTGAAATTAGTGTAGAAGCTGTCTTTATTGTGGTATTGCCCTGTGCAGTTCCTCCTGCTAAAAATGCTGGTATATATTCATCTATAAAATTATAAAGCTTCCCGGATTCAGATGAATTACTCGGATCTCTCCTATCTCCAGTAACAAAAATCACATGACGCCTCCCGAAGTTGTCGAGTACTATTGTTGGTGCAAAATATATAGGCTCGAGATTAGTTTGTGGAACAGCCGGATTTTTCTGCGCATTGAGGCATTGCGCGTCGGTATTTGCACAAAACACTACCTGTCCAGTCCATTTATCGGCTACTATGTTCAGATCCCCATTAGGACCACTCTGGGAAATGTTTCCCATGACATCGATCGGCATTGAAACATCGAATCTCCACATTCTCCCGCAATTATCACCGAAATATACTAGGTCAGTATATCCGTCGGAATTAATATCGACCGCAGCAACCCTGCTGGGGACATCGCATACCATTTGATTGATGTTGGCAGGAGCCGATGTACCAGAAGGAATTGGATGTGTAGGATGGAATTTAAATATTTCTTTACCTGTGCTTATATCGATCACTGCAAACGCATTACCGAACTGCACTCCGTTCGTTGGGTCCGTATCAAGCGGATCTAGACCCCCGCCCACGAACATCACCCATCTGTCTACTACCTGAGTATTTTGTCCCTGGGTAATGTTAAGCTTAATTCTTCCGATCGAAGGAGTCGACCAAGAGTTTCCAAAATCATTGTCGAAGATAGTCCAGAGATGTTTTGGATATTCGAGAGTATCGGATCCTCCGCTTATATGCTCATGGAGTGAGTCAGTCGTCCCGCAATTCTCGCCACATGCCGGATTGGTCACATCGAGAGCCATGTATGACCCTCCCCCGTTCTGGGAGCCTGCAAGTAATACTGTATGCCATTCTCTCCCGCAGGGATCTATATTACCATCAGGCGTATCCACGGATTGGCAGGATGTTGGTGGATTAGCATCTAACTGTATCCCGTTAGAAAAGCCGTCGATAAATACATCTCCGATTACAGGTGAGCCGTCAGAAAATGATCTCTCTGCAAAATTGTTTAGAACGAATGTTTTAAAATCGCCAGACCTGTAATCAGGAGGCACCGGCGTGCCGAACACGGTGTAAGCAGGAGAAAAAGCAGTACTGGGAGATTGGGCAAGCGAATCCGGTAGGTATGTGGGCGTCGCAACTCCAAAGACTTCGAATCCGGTACCAGCATCGAAGAATGGGAAGGTCTCTGTTTTCAATGTAAATGGATTCGTCTTGTCCTCTGCCTGCGCACCTACAGCATTAGGGTCACTATATTCCCCCGCATGAAAAGCGTGGATGAACCCGTCGTTTGCCCCGACATATACGATTGCTGACCTGTCTTTATATTTAGCTGCAAATTGCTGATAACCCACATCGAAATAGAGGGACGAAGGTGAGCCGACGACTACTGGATTCGAATGGAATATGTCACCCAGGCGAACCGAGCAGGTGTCGAGACTCCCAAGATTTCCATCACCGTTCTGATCTTCCGGGTCTGGGCAATTGTATCCCATGGATGCAGATGGTGACGTTCCGTCAACTTGGGAGGGTTGTTGGTCTATAGAGGGTGAACCCATAGGGTCTCCTACGGTCGGTATCCCTGTGTTCCCTATTAAAAAGTTTATAACTTGATCTCTGATACAATTTTTTACACAAGTTTGGCAGGCACTAGTAGTCACATTAGAACAGTCTACTATTCCGGTCGAGCCGTTACATTGAGTGGCAGTTCCGGCTGGGGGTACGCAATAACCAGGGATTGGATTCGTAACATCGCTATTACTTATCCCGAATTCCCCAGGATTAAGTGGTGAGTTCTTATTGTTAAGCGGCACCAAGGGCCCTTGATATGTGATAACGTTTCCTGTGATGTTGTAATTCGATCCACTGAAAGGTGATTTCCCGTTATTATCCGCCGGAATCAAATCTGGTGCTACGACTGTATAGAGATTCCGTGGGGAAGACACGATATCCCTTTCTGTCAGATTCTTACCTGCTTCCCAGTAAAATTGTGTCGCTTTGTCATTAAGCGTTCCATCGTTGTCGTATATTTCGAGACTCTTAACAACGTTAGCGTTAGTTATATCCGACCCAGCCGGGGGCTTTCTGATAACCACTTTATCCCCCACAACTCCCGGCAGGTCCACAAACCCGTAAAGACCTAGCCTTCCCTGCCATAGCCTGTCGGTTGTTATTGGAGTGAGAATTGATAGAAATATACGGTCTCTCAATGCGACGGCAGTCGAGGATTGGGGAGCAGTAGGGGAAACGCCTGATGTGCTGAACACTTGAATAATATTTATTGCCGTCTTAAGCGCCTCCAACAGTTCTTGGGGGTCATTTGCGAAGAATGCGAAATTCTGAAGTTGTTGATTCGTATTATTAAAGGGCGCGCCGGTATCAAAGAATGTGTTGTTGAATATATTTACACCCTGGTATGAACATTGTCCGGTCTCGCTTACTTGATTTGATTGGCAACCCGTCAACCGAGCGGCGGCAGCGTTGTTGTTTATATTATTTACTGTGGCCAGATTTTGAAAAACAGCGAATTGGGATCCCTGAGGGAATATACTTGGATCAGTAATATCGACTGTACCGACAGAGTTCCCATCGGGTCCAATATGCTTGATTAAACCTTGGGTGCTTGTCCCACCCGCGAGCGCAATAGCGTTCAAGGTCCTCATTGCAACCGGGTCCTGTATGCCCACTCCTATTACAAATGTGAAGATTTCCTTTTTATAGGTTTTACCATTGTTCTGAACAGCATTTACTGAGTAGTATGTCCTTAAATTGCTAACAGCCTGAACGGAGCTCCTCCTGTTCGCATCGGTCGTAAGACTTCCCGACGTCTGTCCACTCCCGCTAGGTCCATTTGGTTGGCCCGAGCAAGTATCCTCCCCGTCTGTAATTACTATTACGAACTCAGGTCTGCACTGTATAGATGGGTCTGTCTGAAGCTCTGTCTTATAAGCGCCGAGGGCGTCATTAGTTACGACATTCCCTCCCGTCGTCCCCGTAGTATTATTATTGTTGTCGAAGCCGAGCACCCACGCGAGAGGAGTACCCCCACCAGACACCTGCCTTCTGAAAAATGACCAGATATTTTGCAAGTTCGATTGGTTCGGATTTGTAAACCCGCCCGTGGCGAGTCTGAATGTGCTTGCGCTAGTACATGAACTCCAGTTCCCTGTTCCGGAATATGTCTCAGGAAGCATCCTGAGCCCAAGCAAGTTGGCGTCATTAGTTGATAATATGTTAATCAGTTTCTGACTTGCGCCGTTTGTAATCGGCAGGTTCGTGTTCGCGGTAGGGGTCCCGTCGTCCCTCACGATCTGCCTCACGTTCCTGAATGGTGTGAGCATGAAGTCCTGACACGAGATGGATGTGTTTTTCCCGTCATAGAGCTTATTAGGGTCGTTGCACTTCAATGTCCCGAGAGAATTGCCTGCGTCAAGGAATTCGAAAATGGTACTCATGACTGCGTCGGCTCGCGCGGTGCCGTATGCTGGAGTACCACTGCAGTTTTGAGTACCGCCCGTGCAGTTTTGAAGCTTATTTATATTTATGGTTTGAAGTTGGAGCATGCAATTCCGAAAATTCGTATATTCAGTGGAAGTGTCACATGCGGGGTCGCTGTTTGTTCGGCAATATTTTGCCGAACATTGGGTTTGGTTCGCTAGTGAATCAAGCGCCGCTGCCGCTCCTTCGAATTCTTGAATTCCTTCAGGAGCGAAACCGTCGTTCACCCCACAGGCATCCTGGACCGGATTGTACGTACCATCAT
>JBIOKC010000157.1:0-4688 GCA_044451425.1 Thermodesulfobacteriota bacterium | reverse complement strand
TCATCACGGCATCTTTCTCGTCGGTTTTCATCCTTCCGTGCAGAAGCCCCACTCTGAATTCGGGGAACACTTCATTCTTGAGCTCCTCAGCCATTTGCGTAGCGTATTTCAAATCCTTAAAGTCCGGGTTCTCGGATTCTTCGATCATCGGATAGACTACATAGGCCTGTCTCCCTTTTTCGATCTCCTTTCTGACGGCATCGTATGCCCGTTCGCGGGAACCCTTCTGATCGTAGTACACTTTTGTCCTTATTTTCTTTCTTCCGGGTGGGAGCTCATCGAGTATAGAAACATCTAGGTCGCCGTAGACCGTAAGAGCCAGGGTGCGCGGTATAGGGGTCGCCGTCATTACGAGCACGTCCGGGTTTGTACCCTTGCTCATGAGCTCAGCCCTCTGCATCACGCCGAACCTGTGCTGCTCGTCGATTACGACAAGACCGAGCTTTTTAAAATCCACCCTTTCCTGTAAAAGCGCGTGGGTCCCTATTGCGATGTGAGCCTCTCCGGACGCGATCGCTTTATAATACGCGCTCTTCTCCCCCCTCCCGAGCCCGCTCTTGAGAAACACTATCCTTAGTCCCATTCCCTTTACATAACTCATGACCGAAGCAAGGTGCTGTTCGGCGAGTATTTCAGTAGGGGCCATGAGGACCGACTGATACCCGCTCTCGACTGCCTTCAGCATTGACAGGAGAGCGACGATAGTCTTCCCGCTGCCCACCTCTCCCTGCAGGAGCCTGTTCATAGGCCTGTCCGCTCGCATATCCGCCTCGATCTCGGCCATTACCCTTTGTTGCGCGGACGTGAGCCTGAATGAGAGACCTGATAAAAGCTTCCCGGTCAACTCGCCTGTAGGAGAAAAAGATATGCCCGCCATCTTTGATACATCACGCTTTTTGAGCGCGAGTCCGAGCTCCATCAGGTAGAACTCGTAATAAGAGAGAGTCCTGTGAGGTGAAGACCTGTATACGGATTCTCTGTCCGAGAGCATAATCACTCGTTCCTCATTATGCGGGAAATGGACTCTAGACACCGCTTCACCCAAAGCGATGATCCCTCTTTTTATCTTGAGAGCGTCGGGCACGCTTGAAATAAGTGAATTGGAGTATCTGTCCACGACCGACTTCATGATCCTCCTCATGCGCCTCTGCTTCAAGCCCTCGGTGAGGGGATAAACGGGCACAATGCGGTTAAAGTGGACATGGTCTTCATCGAGTTCCTCGCCTTCTTCAATTACCTCTATGTCCTCAGGCCTTGGGTGTACGATCTGCAGCATGTCCCGATACCCGACACTCACATCGCCCGTGAGGATTACGGACGCCCCTTTCTTATATGCACCCCTCAGGTACTTCTCGTTAAACTGGAACCATATCAAATTGACCATCCCCGTACCATCGGATACCACCGCCTGATAAAGGCTCCTGCTCCTCGTCCGTATCTTTCCGGAGAGCATTATCTTCCCCATAACCGTCTCACGCTTCCCCGGTTCGATCTTTGAAATACTCTTTACGGTCCTCCTATCCTCGTAAGTCCTCGGGAAGTAAAAAAGGGCGTCCTCCACCGTTTCAATCCCCTTTTTCCCGAGGAGGGAAGCTATCCTCGGACCCACCCCCTTAACGAATTGAATCGGAACCCGTCCGGGATCTCCGGTATCGTGAAAAGGCTCGGTTCGGAAACACTCATCCCCGGCTTCTTCCCTGTTCTCCGCAACTTCCGGGTCATTTAACTCATTCTTCTCAGGCGCGTTTTTATGTACGGTTAAGGGGTAATTGTTCTTCAATCGCCCGATGATTGATAATGATTTCTCAACAAGTTCCCTCCTCCCGGTAGATGACAGTCTGTCATATTCCGAAAATAAATCCTTAAGCGATTCCAAGTCTCTAATCCGCTGAGAATCAAGCGGCAGGGAGAGTGCCTTTAAAGTTAGATCTCCAACAAGCTGGTCAAGCGCCCTTACCTTTTCCAGATTGGAATAGCGGTTTCTGGATGCAAACCTAAGAGGTCTCTCCAGTGCTTCCAGTATCTCGTTTAACTCTTTTGACATTAATAAGATTCTACAGGTAGTTATGGAGAGAATTCAAGTTTGCGAGATAGATAATGTGACTCCGGGCGAAAATGAACAGTCAATTCCGAAAATTAAAGGCTTTGCTTCGCGATTTTTACACCTGGTAGTATGCGCGAACATTATCATCGTCCGTCCGGCTGCTAGGTGCTTAAAAAACTACGATATATTATTATGAGGCCTCCCAGTCCTGCTTTAGCTTTCATGAGAAAAATCTCGGCATCTATCCAACCTATATCGTACGGGATAAGCCCGTCATCTGTTGTGTTAATTTGATACACCCCAAACAGTGTGTTTTCACACAAATCGGCTTATTTTTACCTGTCGACAATAAATTTTATTTATATAACATTCGGATATCACACACTAAAATACGAAAATGAACTATATGGCACAGATATTGCTCCGATGGAGACTATAGAGAAGGAAGGCAATAACCCGCTGGCCCTCTGTCCGAATCGGTGTTTCAATTGCTTTCTACTATTATCGATCAGGAGCTGCAGAAAATTCTTAAGAGGAAGGCTAATATGAAATATGACGAATACAATGCATCTGAAATCCAGGCCGAAAGCTATGCGGAACACTTGGTAGAGGCCAAGGAGGAGGATGAGAATTTTGCCGACGACGAAATTTTCGACGCCGACGAGGCGGGCAAAGACCATAACGACACCGACCATGAATACCCACGAAGTCATGATATATACGATAAGCGGGAGGACCAGTACAGAATATTGAATAATTACTTTATGGACATCTCCAAGGAACCCCTCCTAACCCTAAAAGAGGAAATCGAAATACCTGCAAAAATAAAAAAATGCGAATGCAAGATTGAGCAAATCGCTTCATACCTGCAGGGCTCCACTGAAAGTTTAGGGAACGGAATTACGGCTGACAACGGACATGCCAACCGCGAACATCACAGGAACAGGCTATACGCATCGCTAAGGGCTTACTCACATAAGGCTGAGGAGCTGAAGAAGAGGTTTGCGAACGCCAACCTCCGGCTGGTAATCAGCATCGCGAAGAGGTATGTGAATCACGACCTACCTTTCCTCGACCTTATACAGGAAGGTAACATAGGTCTTATGAAGGCAATCGAAAGATACGATTATACAAAAGGATACAGGTTTTCTACATACGCGTCATGGTGGATATACCAGGCTATCACAAGAGCGGTACTCGTCCATAAGGGAGCTGTGAGGGTTCCCGTATACCTGCTTGAAGTGACGAGCAGGGTATACCGCACGAAATCGCTCCTCTTAAAGGGATCAGGAAGGGATCCATCTGAAGAGGAGATATCGGAGCGTTCAGGGGTGCCTCTTAAGTATGTGAACAGAATAATGAAAATTACAAACGAGTCCGTGAGTCTCGATTCTCCCGTCGACGGTGAGAAGATGACGCTATACGATTTAATCGAAGACGAAGGATCGACCTCGCCTGATCGTACCGCAATAGATTCAGAATTAAAAGAGAGTATACGCAATTCACTTTCAATGCTCAGCGTGAAGGAAGAGGAAGTATTGAGAATGCGTTTCGGCATAGATGGGAGTGAGATTGTTACTCTCGACGACATCGGCAGGAAATTCAAGCTCACCCGGGAAAGGATAAGACAAATAGAAAAGAAAGCGCTCCGAAAACTTTCTGTCTCGAAAATGAAAGAATCCCTCAAGAACTTCCGTACATAGAGCGGATGGGCGGATGGATAGTATCGGGCCAGAGAACAAAATGTGCCTTATCACACAAAATCATCCGTCCTTTTGACGCAGCAAAAGTCATGTTAACTACCGACAGTTTGAATTCATAAACTCAACTGCCCAAAATGACTAGTTTTTTCAATAAAGCTGTTTGCTGGCACAAAAAATGCACCGTAATTAGCAAACCGAACGTCGAAGAACGGTCGGTAATAAAAACAGGAGGGTTTGAAAACATGAGATTACTTGCCGTTTTGTTTGGTTTATTGTTGATATCTGGGCTTTCCTTCGGTGGAAATTCCTTTTTCGGTAGTGTGCCCTCAATAGCGCAAGACGACCCGTCAGGCGAAGCGCCGGGCGGCAAGATAAAGGACGAGGCTACTAACGGTTCTGGGGCTGAGACAGGAAACATGGAGAAAGCTCATGACCAAGGCGAGATGCCCGACGGCGAAATGAAGGACAACGCTCCAGAATAAGGAATACAGTTAGGCTAGGTAGTATCGAAAGGGGAGCAGCCGCTTGTACTGCACCCCTTTTGTCAAGCCCGGTTTTAGTTGGAATGATGCATAATGTAATATGCTCTGCCAAAGCCTGGTGACTAAAAAGAAGGGAGACCGAAGTCACCCCATTTTAATATATAACCATGTCAATTTTAGTTTTATGCAGCTACTTTCCGACGACGGACTACCAATAAAGCTGTCATTCCCATTACTCCGGCCATTGCTATTAATCCCCATTCAGAAATAGAAGGAATCGGATTGGATACTACTTCGTATTCAACAAGATAGTAAGGCACAAAATTGTCAAGACAATCTTCATCATCCCAACTATAAATATCACGAATTCCGTTTACAGATAAGACAGACTAAATTATCTGTAAAGGAGGTCGTGAAATGGATACAGCAGAAAGAGAGATAAATCATAAACTTAAGATA
>JBIOKC010000156.1:0-4723 GCA_044451425.1 Thermodesulfobacteriota bacterium | reverse complement strand
CGGATACATGGGGAGGTACACCATTACCCGGAGCTAACAAATCCCCTACTTATGCGAATAAGGGAGTTGGTACTCCTATTACACAAACATCAGGAGGGGCATCTTCGGCTTCTGCAAATGACCCGAATCATCCTAGTTCAGATCAATATTGGAATAATTTGTATGATTTCCTAAGTAACATGAATGATTCATCCCTCAGTAGCGATATATCGGGAGGCGTGGGAATTACACAATGACAAAATCGTATGTGAATTTAGACAAGCTACCACTGCGGGGCTGATTTCATTTCATGTCATAGAAAATATCGTAGAAATATTTTATAAAGTAGCAATATCTGATATATCCGCCGCATTTCCCCCTACCCTATCAAGCAGTAATTATTCAATATCTAATGATTCTTTGGGCGCGCCCGGAGGGATTCGAACCCCCGACCTACGGATTAGAAGTCCGTTGCTCTATCCAACTGAGCTACGGGCGCATTGTAATGTTTACAGTAAGTTACGTTAGTTTAACTCGTAATATTTCAGGTTTAGTGTCCAAATAGGTGTCTACTATGTCCATTTTTAGCTTCTCAATAGCACGTCTTTTATGCTCGGGGGTCGGGTGCGAATACCTCTTTGTCATGTTAATACTCTTATGCCCTAATAACTCCTGAACTGTAGCAAGATCAACCCCATTCATCACAAGAACGCTGGCGAAAGTATGCCTGAGATCGTGAAACGTGAACCTTTCAATACCCGATCTCCTCACCGCTGCGGTAAAAGCAGTCTTAAATGCCCTTATCCGTTCTCCTTCGCGATTGAATACAAATTCGCCAGAGGTTTTGTATTTTACCGACTTTAGAGCTTCATTCAACTGCTTGCTGAGGGGAATATACCTCGACTCGCCATTCTTCGATTCCTCTACCCTGATATGCCCTTCTTTCAGGTTCACGCTTTCCCATTTGAGGTTAAGGATTTCGCTCCGCCTCATTCCGGTATTGATCGCCATTACCAGGATGGGCCTTATGAATTCTGAAGCGGAGTCATATACCTTCTGAAATTCCTCTGCTGTTACCACTCTCACCTTATTGGGCCTTTCCTTAAACAATTTAAAACCACTCAGAGGGTTACTCGATAGCCAGCCCTCCCCTACTGCAAAGTTGAACATGGTTTTTAGACAGGCCAGCTCCCGATTAACCGTTGCCTGGGATACGGTCCTCCCGAGACGGGAGATATCGTTAAGTCTTTTGGATTTGTATTTCTCGGCTTGCCATTTAGTGATCTGGGAAAGTCTCTTGCCGCCAAAGAAGCTTAAAAGTGCTCTGCTAGATGTAACATCCCGGCTCCAGGACTTCTTATTAACTTTGGAATAGTCCCGGATAAAAGCATTGACGAGCTTCTCGAATAAGACAGGCTTTATCGTTTGAACAATGTCGAACTTCCCCTGTGCAATCTCGGCCTTACGAATAGAGAGCGCTTTCTTTGCATCTTCCCTAGTTATCTTTGATGGATCCATCCCCTTGATTGTTACAGCTTCGCGCTTTCTCTTGCCGTTAGGGAGATAATAGTCTATATACCAGCGGTTTTCTTTCTTATAGATTCCCATCGTTATTTCTTCCCCCTGGATTTCTTTTCCTCTGGTCCCTCTTTGGAGACATCGTACTTGAAAAGCTCCCCAGGCTGTATCTCGAGCACGCGGCATATCTGGTCTATCGTGTTGAGGTCAATACGGGTAGAGCGTTCATAATAGAGATTGTGAAGGGTTGTATATGATAATCCTGTCTTCCGCTGCAGTTCAGTTACATGCATCCGTCTTTCACCAAGTATCTTGTGGAGCTCGCACTTAATAACCATCCATATAACCTCCATGAATCCATTTTTATAGTCACGAACCCTTTGAAACCTTATTAATAATCTAAGCTATTCTGAATATATTGTCAAATATTATGCATATTATTTACAATATCCTATCGATAAAGTATGCAGGATGTTGTATATTATGATTAAAATGTCAAAAGGAGGTTAATAATGGACTTCAATAAAAGGAACAACGATGAGATTTTGACAGCAAGAGGGAAGATAGAGGCGGTCAGCGTTCGTACCAGTTCCTTGAATATTAAGGGTGAATGGTACAGGCTCACGGATATGACTGAGGGAGCAAAGAAGATTGACCTGATCAGGGCAGCTTGGCCGTGGATATTACTTACAAAGTATTTCGCCGACCGGTATCGAATTCAATTATATTCAGTCGATTGGCCTTATCCGCACCCCTGAACAGACGAATGACCTCGAATGCGAGCTCCACTGCCTCCAGAGAAAGCAGAATGATATCGAATGCCGGATTATCAAGACAGACAAGTATCCCGTATACAGTATCCCCTATAACCTCTCATTTTTGGCAATACAAAAAAATACCTTCAAGGTAGTGGTTTCTTGTCTGAACCTGTAGAGATTTGACCCGCCACCCTATGTAGACTCCTTCTAGGCCATTTATTCGCTTATTTTGCTTTTTTCGCACGCCCATATTATTTTTTCTCGTTTTTACTATGACAGAATCAGGAAAGACCGTCTTAACCTCGTGAAGCCGTTTTAAGTCTTCTGGTGAGGTTTCAATTTAATATGCTCCCTCATCTCTTTGACGTCGTAAATAATTACACCCGGATTATCCCTACGAATTTGAACCGCCATACCTTCACCGCTGCATAACCAAATATTACAATCTAGGTACTCGCTATAAATCTCTATAGCTATTTTTCTCTTCTCAATCTCTGAGAGTCTTTTAAGTAAAAGTGCAGGAAAGTTTCTAATCTCCCATTGTAGAGATTCCCTTCTCCCTTGCTCTTCAATTATCCGATTTAACTTTTTAACCCAATGACTCATATTTTTCTCCCCTTTGCGAATTAAGCGAAAAAAGCGAATTAAGGGCATGTCGTTATGGGCTCATTACCCCCTTTTCTCTCAATTGGCAGTCAATTTATCGTTTATGACCCATACCTCCTTTGACCTCCCCTCGGTTGTTTTCGTTAGCTTTTTGGCCCTCTTGTTTTCTTGCAAAAGTTTCAACGCAGCTTCAATCCGCTCCGCGCTCTTGTGTCGATTGAAGTGATTGCTGATTTCGGTTCTGGTCATCCCCTCGGATCGCAACCGGAGGGTTTCCTCGATTTCACTCGCAACTCTATCCCTCGTCATACCCCGAAAGATGTAACGCACGGAGTTTTCAGCATACTCCCATATAGCAACCGCCGCCTGTAAATGCTCCGGCTGTATTTCGGTGGACTCATCCAATAGTGCGTACATACATGCGAGTCTCGTCGTATAAGCCTCCGCCCTGGCGGTTAGGGCTCCGATTAGACCCGGTTTACCCCCGGATAGCGAGGGGTATAAGCTCTCCCACAACGGGCGGGTTTTTTCTGCCCATGTGATTCGACCGGCTGTTTTTGCGAATCCAACTACCTTCTGAAGGTGGTTAATGAGCGGCTCAAGGGCACGCTCGTCAAGGTTCCCTCCAAATGGCAGCACCCTCGAACGCCGCACGCATATCCATAGGAACCGATTACCAAAACCATTACCATCTTCTACATCCGTGAGGTAGCGTCGCAATTCCGGTGCGGTGATATGACCGACAATGCCAATATGTGCCCCGGTTGCCCTCGCCGGGGAGTTCTTCGTGAGAGACCGCAAATTGCCGGTATCCCACGTACGCCTAATTACTGGCGAGAGTATATTCCCATCGCGTTCCAAGACTCGAAGAGCCGAAGCGAATTCTTCCTCAACTACCAGCAGCCGCTTATCATCAACTCCTTTGTCAATAACGACCTCTTCGTAGCCAACTATTTGCCCTTTTTTACGTATAGGACTTGTTTTTACAATCGGGTCACGTACGCTCCATATAAGCCCCTCCCCCGAAGATAGCCCGTTGCCGATATTGTCCTACCCAAGTCTTGTCTATTCGCTTGTATAACCCTCTTATCTGCCCCCATGAGGTGCCTTTGCGTGCTTTCGCGGTGTCCCCAACCAACACAATGTTTATCCGCATTGCATGCTCATCCGCCTCAATCTTAAAATGTGCTTGCGAGCCGATTATATTTCCAAAGCATGAAAGAAACTCCGTCAGTATGGCCGCCGGGTCGGATTCAGTATGAGGCTCTATTGCTTTTACAATGTCACCGGCCAAGCCGTGGTAAGCGGTTTTCGGTAGTGGGGACGGCCAAGGGACTTCTTCCGTTTCCTCGCCGGGTTCTTCGCTTCCTTCTCTGTATTTCGCAATACTCGTGATAGTCTCCTGAACCTCTTTATCCGGCAGCGGGGAGTTGAAGCTGGTTTTGTTGAGAGACCGTAGTATCTCGGAGATTTCTTCCATCTTTATACCGCGTGATATGAGTCTACATCCGTATGAAAATAGAAAATCATTCCTCCTACTTTCCGGTATACCCTCGGATAAGGCGGCTGCATAGTCCCTCTTCGGCGAGGCTCCATTTTTTATGAGTTCTAAAACCCACTCAGGGGGGTCTGCGAGCTCAACCTGATGAATTCTGAGACCGGTAGCCCATTTGTAAGTACCCCCAGAGTGGAGAATTGAGGGCGGCGCAACAATATACTGACCGTCGCCGCGAATACTGAATCGTTCGCGTCCGTTCTCATGGGATTTATAATATTTGATTTCAGGTTTATATCTAAAATAAAAATGTGGAAGATTTTTCCCTCCCGAAATTGCCTGCGGCGTGACAGGTATATGCAGTCCT
>JBIOKC010000155.1:0-4754 GCA_044451425.1 Thermodesulfobacteriota bacterium | reverse complement strand
TTCGGACAAACCAGTAGTGCAGGGGGCTATAGATTTACTACAGTTTACTTATTTTGACAGTAATCAGGGCTTAAAAGAGAAAGAAATTAAGGAGTAATATGCCTGATTCCTCGTGTAATAAGCCTGTTTGGGACTTGCAAAGCCCTGACAATTAGTTAGTGTTATGAATATGATAGAATACGTTACCCCATATTTCAGGCCCCCGAGCGAGGGCAAGAGCTTCATTCTCCAGGCGACCATAGGCTGCTCTCATAACCAGTGCACCTACTGCGCCATGTACCGCCATGAGGCGCAGAAGTTCCGCGGCCGCCCGATTGAGGAGATAAAGCGGATTATAGACGAGGCGAGCGAATCGGGGCTAATAGACGACCACGTGTTCATAGCCGACGGCAACGCGCTCGTGCTTTCTCAGAAGAAGCTCATTGAAATCATGTCGTACCTTAATGAGAAATCCCCCGGCGTAGATCGCATAAGGATGTACGCCAACGTGGGCGATATTCTCAGGAAAGGAGTGGAAAATCTGAAAGAGCTCAGGACCCTCGGACTCGACATGGTATATATCGGATTCGAGAGCGGAGACGATGTGGTTCTTAAGCGCATAAAGAAGGGTGCTAATTTTGCCGAGACCGTAAAGGCGTCCGGGATACTCAAGCAGGCCGGGATAATGAACTCCGCCATGGTTCTTCTCGGCATGGGGGGCGTCGAGAGGAGCGAGCAGCACGCGGAAGCGACAGGCAGGCTACTCACCGCGTGCGACCCGGAATACGTAGGCGCTCTTTCCCTCCAGCTCCGTCCGGGCGCGCCTATATACGACGAATGGAAGAGGGGGGAGTTCGAGCTGCCGGGCAAGTTCCGGATAATCAGAGAGCTTCAAATACTGGTAGAGAATACTGAGCTTACGAACGGGTACTTCTTCTCGAACCACATATCGAACTACCTGCCTGTGAAGGCGAAGTTCCCGGAAGATAAGGAAGAAGTACTGCGGCAGATAAGGGGAGTGCTCGAAAGCGGAGACGAGTCCTTGCTCCGCCCCGATTACTTCAGGGACGTCATAAACCAATACTGAACTGAATAATAAAAATCATCTAAAGGAGAAATGAAATGCCCAGGATCGCCACAATTACACCCGTATGGGGATGCAGCGTAGCCGACCTTCGCGCGCTCGCTCGTGAAGCCGAATCGGGAGGGTTCGAAGCGATATTCTCACCGGAGGTCCCGCCTTATAACGGGTTGTCCAACGCCCAGGTGATAGCGGAGGCCACTTCGAAGCTCAAGGTCGGTACGTGGATAAGCAATATTTACATGCGCGATGCGGTCGTGGCCGCGGCTACCGCGATGACGATTCAGGAATTGTCCGGCGGGAGGATGGTGCTCGGCCTGGGCGTCAGCCACAAGCCAGTTAACGACAGGTACGGCATCGTTATGGGCGACCCGTTGGAGAAAATGAGGGGATACGTTAAAGCTGTGAAATCATACATGGACGGGACGGCCCCTCAGCTGACCCTCAAACGCGAGGTCCCGAAAGTCCCCGTCTATATAGCCGGACTTACCAAGGGGGCGGCTAAGCTTGCGGGCGAGGTAGCGGACGGCATAATGCCTTACATGGCGACACCAGAATATATAAAGAAGTTAGCTGACTACGTAGCGGAAGGCGCGAAGGCTGCCGGGAGAAGCCCTTCGGAGATAGACATCACGCTCGGCATTCCGTCATTCATATCCGACGATCTGGAGCTCGCAAGGAAAGCGGGCAAGCGAGGCCTCTCCGGATACCTTCGTTTCCCGTTTTATCAGAGGCTTATGAGGAATAACGGCTTCGGCGACGTAATAGACAAGATACAGGGCGGCACTGACCCGGTAGAGGTGTTCACTGACGAAATGCTTGATGCCGTAGCGCTCGTGGGGCCTGCCGCAAGGTGCAGGGAAAGGCTTGAGGCTTACAGAAAAGCCGGAGTCGCGCTCCCGATAATCGTACCCAACGCCGCGGGAAAACAGTCGAATGTCGAGGTCATGAAGATCACCGTCGCTACGTACAAAGGGTAGTCCTTCGTTTGTATGAGCGGCATCTTGCCGCGATGTCTTCGATACCTTTCCTCTCAAGGGGAGAACCGGTGCGAGCAAGTGACTAATAGGTTGCAATTACAACCAAGGCTAAGAAGCTATATAACTTCACGCTCAACACCGTCTAATCGAGAATAGTACGGATGGGGGGTATTATCGTGCACCGATACTTCCCCGAAGATAGTCTAAAAGTTCCCCAATATCGCGATTTCGAAGAACAATTTCCCTCTTATGCCTTATCCGATATCCCGACGGCATCGGGTTAAAGCTATATGTACTAGCTATAATATATAAAATATCTTTTAAATACAGGGTCTAACGTTATGCGTAATCAGGCCCGTCATTTCAGGCTAACGGTCCTGAAAAAGTGCATGAACCGATACTCATCGGGATGGTCATACGGTTTGCTCATAATTCCGACATATATCGAGCCTGACAAGAGGGGAGGCGGTACAAGGGCATGCTATCCAATTATTTGCTTCAGCCGATGGTTCTCTTCCTCAAGTGCTTGTAACAGCCCGGCTTCCGATACGCTTATACCCCCGTATTCACTGCTCCAGCGGTAAAACGTCTCCTCGCTTATCTCGTACATCCGATATAATTCGGGGACCTCTATGTTTAATCTCTACTTCCCATTTGCTAATGATATGAGTTGAATGCCGGGCAGGTACCTAATTCAATAGAAAAGTAGTACTGATAATTGCCAATATCAAGAGGATCGCTTCCGCCCTTACTTTATAAATGAATCTGCGGATAACCGGAGTCCTGTCAGGATTATGTAAAAAATGGATTGTGGAGAAATGGAATGCTGATGAAGCGGTTAGAACTACCTAGCACAATGAGCATGGATAACAGCAGAATCTTGACAATTATCATTTGACCGTAAGACGTTTGCCAAAGAGCAGGAAAACTACCTAACTGAATCCAGGCGTTGTATGTTGCCTTGACTAATATAGCGCAGAGCGCGATCCCTGCAAGCTTAGAAAACCTGCGGGCGATGTAGGTGATTAACTCCCGATGCGGTTGGGAAGTCACAATCATCTTTGGTAGAACAACTATCGAAAGCGCTACAAGACCGCCTCCCCATACAGAGGCGGAGAAAAGATGGTGCCAATCCATTAGTAGAGGAAGTGCCATATATCCCCAGTTGGCAGCGTGACCCGACGCGCTTCGGGTCAATGCAACAATAGCTCCGACGCTCAGCATGTATACGGGAATCGCACGGGAATCGAGACGTCTTCCGCCGGAACGCCATCCAATCCATAACGCCGCGAGTGCCAAAGGACGGACTAGCCATAGATGTCCATAGCGCATTTGTAAGATAACTGTAGGGATCTCAGAAAAGATTGACGGGATGGAACCGTCGCTCATCTCAATAGTATGCACGAACAACCCGGTAATACTGCTAATGGTGATCGCCGCGATTCTAACTCCGAGCAGACGCCAAAGACGTACGCACAGAACCTCGGGGAGAGAAAAATCCGAAACTCCACCTACGGGGGGAGCACATATAAGTGACAAGCTAAGGCTCCGATGCAAAGGAACAGAGTCAGAAGGTCAAATGCAGCAAGGATATTATTTAAAAATCCGATATCCACACTCAACTCCTTCTTGAGCTTGATATAGCTTCATTATAGAAGGCTTAAGACATCGTATTATCAATAAAACGAAAATTGATCGAAAAAATTAAGGGTTTCAAATCCGACGTCGTCTTGCGACAAATTAAAGAAGCACTCTCAAAATAACCTTCCAACAAATTTCTCAAATTCGATATTACATTTGACGATTACGCGGTCAGAGCCGGAAGTCAGACCGGCACCCAACCCACAGTTGTATTTAATCCCACCAGGCAGATCTTTTCCCCATAACACCGCAAAAGCATATTGCTGCTGCTCATTAAGAGGCTCAAGATTACCAATAAATCCACTGCCCCCGTAAAATTCGAGCCCGGGCGATAACTTTGGAAGCCACCTGTAATAGAGGCCCGCTACATATCCAAGCTCAACACCCTTTCCTTGATCAGCTCCAGAAAGGGTCTTCTCAAATTTAGGTTCAACATCAACTGTAAAGCGCCCAAGGTCTTTCTCCATGATAGGGCGTAGTTCAAATTCCAGCTTGTTGTCATCAAACTGGGGCGTGCGATGCCACTCAAGCTCGGCATACCAGCCAAGGTCTATCGGTAATTCCCCTTTTTCAAAGAGCCTTCCACGCAAACGGTATTTTGAGCCTGTATATTGATATGATTGGTCTTCAGGAAGGGCGAGGTCGAGATAAACAGCCGCCTCGATATGGTCCGTCAATCCATATGTAATCTCGAGGGAGTTAAGAAGCATTGATTGGCTTGGATAGATGCCGGACGATATACCTTCTCCAGGCTGATTGTGACCCTTTGCCACAAAGCCGTTAAGTAACTCAAATTCGAGCGACCCCGGCCCCTCGGTCATATAAGGATAAACTTCGAATTCCCAGGAATCGAGTTGAGCAAGTGCTTTTTTTGGCAAAAAAGGAATCAGAGAAAACAAGATTAGAGGTATAAATTTTACAAGTACATTTCTCACTGCTGCTTTCCTCCCCTTGGAATAAACTTTTTGAGTGATGAATCTGATGGATTTCGGTATGGAACGGGATTAAAGCGACAATTATCCTCAATGTCGACTACACCTTGAGCTTTATCGATACCTATTTCGCTATGATGG
>JBIOKC010000154.1:0-4783 GCA_044451425.1 Thermodesulfobacteriota bacterium | reverse complement strand
TTTCCTGATAACCTGACAGGAGTCGCAATCTTGATGCCCTCGAATGAGGACATAAAAGGAACATCCGCCCCTTCTATTTCGGTAACCCTGTTACCCGTCCTCATCGATTGGAGTATAAGCGGGTCTGTCTTGCTCGCTTGGTTCTTCCCGGCCGATGTGCTGAAATAGATTCTTTGGCTAAGGTCTGCTATCATACCCCAAGCCCCCGGATTGAGCGCCCTTTCTAAAAATCTGGCCCCTCCCTCGACATCGTTCTTTATCAAATAGGAGTCCTCAAGCGCCGTTATTATAGCGTTTACGTTTTCGATCTTTCCCTGGACCGCGAACCTCTCCGTCACCTTAAACGCAATGATACCTATGAGGAACATTGCGACGGCCGTGATGAAAAGGATGTTTACGAGTATTTCGGCTCTAAGCCCGATCTGTCGCATATTCTCGGCACAGCAATGCGGACACATTCTGGATGTGCTTTCAAATACGGTCCGCCTGCCATAAGTTTAGTGCTTTTTAGGCGGCCATGTTAACTATTTTATGAGCCTGAAACTGCTCGTGAAGATATAAATTACGGCGGCGAGCGAAAGAAACGGGCCGAAGGGCAGAGCGTATTTAAGGTTTCCTTTTTTATAGAGAATTACGGATAGCCCAGTCAGAGTCCCCACAAGAGAGCTGACGAGCATTACGAATACCACTCCCCTCCACCCGAGAAACGCCCCGATCATGGCGAGGAGTTTCACGTCGCCCATGCCCATTCCCTCTGTCTTTCGGATAACTATGTAGAGAAAGGCTATAAGGAACAGAAACCCGCCCCCGACGATAAGGCCGAATACGGAATCTAGGAATGGGACCTCGTTCAAGACGCCGAAGAAATTCTCGAGACTGAAGCTGAATGTGCCCAAAAGCTCTCTGCTTTTCCCCCAGTCCGTTATCAGTGCGTTAAATATCAGGCCGATTATCGTGCCCGGGATAGTTATGACGTTCGGGATAATCATATGTTCCAGGTCTATGAATGTTATAACTATGAGAGAAAATATGAGAACCGAATAAAATAACGACTCCGGAGAGAGTCCGAATTTCCAGTATGCGCCCAGGAGGGCTATACCCGATATGAGCTCGACCAGAGGGTACCTGAACGATATCCTCTGACCGCAGTCGGCGCACCTGCCTTTAAGCATAACGAAACCCAATATGGGTATATTGTGATAGAATCTGATCCCGCACCCGCACGATGTGCAGCGGGAATGAGGAAAGACAATGGATTCTTCCCTCGGCAGTCTGTAAATACATACGTTAAGAAAGCTGCCTATGACAGATCCGAGTATGAATGAAAATAAATAGAGAAGGACTTCTCTTTCAGACACTCTCTTTATCCGGGCGTCCGTCTCTCAAATTCACGTTCGCTATGATCTTGCTTTTAATTTCGCCGAGCGCTTCGTCAAAGTGCTTCTCGGTAATCCTCAAAGTGTGTTTCCTGTTCCGGAGGTGCTCCCTTATCGCGATTATGGACGCCCTCTGGCAGAGGAGCTTGATATCGGCTCCGGAAAGCCCAATTGTCTTGGCGGCTATTTGTTTTAATTTTGTGTCTTTCGCTATCGGCTTACCTCGAGTGTGGATCTTGAGGACTTCATTCAGCTCGTTCTCGGCAGGATAAGGTATGTTGAGGATGAGGTCGAACCTTCCCGAGCGAAGGAGCGCCGGGTCAACAATGTCTATCCTGTTTGTGGCCGCCAGTATGAGGACCTCTCTAAGGTCCTCGACGCCGTCCATTTCGGTGAGGAGTTGGCTTACAACCCTCTCCGATACACGTGTCCCGTCGGATTCCCTCCTGGGAGGCGCAAGCGCGTCTATCTCGTCGAAGAACACTATGCACGGAGCTACCTGCTTTGCTTTCCTGAACACCTCCCTCACGGCCTGTTCAGATTCACCCACATACTTTGAAAGGAGCTCAGCACCCTTGACGGAGATGAAATTCGCTCCGCTCTGGTTGGCAAGTGCCTTTGCCAGGAGTGTCTTTCCCGTTCCCGGCGGGCCGCAGAGGAGTATTCCCTTCGGGGCCTTTGTTTCCGTAAGCTCAAAGAGGTCTCTATGGACTATGGGCCAAATCACCGCTTCCACGAGCTTGTCCTTAATTTCTTTTAGCCCCCCTATGTCTTCCCAGGTGACTTTTGATATCTCGACGAATATCTCCCTTATAGCGGAAGGCTCCACCTCTTTCAGTGCTTCCATGAAGTCGCTCATTCCCACCTTGACCGGTGTAATATTCCCGTTGTTTGTCTGGAGAGTTTCCTCTTCGTAATCGTAGTCGGGAAGGACTTTTCTGAGAGATTTCATCGCGGCTTCCCGGCAGAGGTTCTCTATATCAGCGCCCACGAAACCGTGCGTGAGGTCGGCCAGCCGTTCGAGGTCGAAGTCATCGTCGAGTGGCATCCCGCGCGTGTGTACTTCGAGTATATGGGCCCTACCGTTCCTGTCCGGTACGTCCAATACTACTTCCCTGTCGAATCTGCCCGGTCTCCTGAGAGCGGGATCGATCGCCGAGGGGAGGTTCGTAGCGCCGATAACGACTATATTCCCCCTGTGCTTGAGTCCGTCCATAAGCGAGAGGAGTTGGGAGACTATTCTTTTTTCCACGTCTCCCGAGACTTTTTCCCTCTTCGGAGCTATTGCGTCAAGCTCATCGAGGAATATTATGGAGGGCTGGTTTCGCGTAGCTATCTCGAAAATATCGCGGAGCCTCGCTTCACTCTCCCCATAAAATTTGTGCATTATCTCGGGGCCGTTTATTACCTGAAAGTTAGCGTTGGTTTCGTGTGCGACTGCTTTTGCAAGGAGAGTTTTCCCGCTCCCGGGTGGTCCCACGAGCAGGATACCGCGCGGAGGGTCAATACCGAGCTTATCGAAGAGCTGGGGGTGCCTTAGCGGCAGTTCCACAATTTCCCTCACTTTTGTAATCTGTTCCTTGAGCCCGCCTATATCCTGGAAGCTGACGCGGGAGCTGTCGAACTTGTCCCGCGGTTTTCTTCTTACATCCAGTTTCGTCGAAGCCCTTATTATCGATGAATCCGAAGGGATGGCTCCTATGACCTGAAAGTCTTCAAGCCCCGAATTCGGGAGCTTGATACGGATTTTATCGCCTACTGTTATTGGGTAGCCGTCTAATCTTTCGAGTAGATATTTGTTTTCGTTACCGTTATAGAGGATATCGTTGTTCCTGGGAGCGAGCACTACCTTAGTGGCCGATTTATTGTAGATCTTTTTGACGAATACGTGCTCGTCGAGCTCCACTCGGGCGTTTTCCCTGGTTATTCCGTCTATCTGTATTATCGATTTATCGGGCACAGAATTGTCAATCGGCATGACGTGCACTACAGTCTTTCTCTTGCCGCCGATCTCGACCAGGTCCCAGGGATCGACCCCGATCTCTTTCATAACACCGGGGTTCAGGCGCGCGAAGCCCTTTCCCTCGTCCTTCTTCGCCATATCGCATATCTTAAGGGCTATCATTAAGAAGATAATACCGTTGCCACTTTTTAGGGTCAAGAAAATTTTGGGTATCGGACGTTCCGATTGAATAAACCTTTCTTCTTTATTATAATTTTTCAAATTAATATTTCATAACGCTCAAGTGATACTAAAATCCCTGACACTCAGAAACTTCAGGTCCTATGCGGCCGAGAGCTTTTCATTCCACGATAAAATTAACGTTGTGTACGGTGATAACGCCCAGGGAAAGACAAACCTTCTGGAAGCGGTACATCTTCTTCTCATGTTCAGGCCTTTCAAGCAGGTAAAGTTCGGGGAGCTCATCAGCTTCGGCGCATCCGAGTGCAGGATTAAGGGCGAGGTGGAGTCGGACTCGGGGCTCGACGAAGTACACGTGCTCCTGAGCGGTGAAAAAAAGACGATAAAGCTAAACGGCAAGATCGTTTACAAGACGTCGAGGATCCTGGGCCGTTATAACGTCGTGTCGTTCCTTCCCTCTGACATAGACCTTGTGAAGGGGAGCCCTCAGGGCAGGAGGAGGTATCTTGATGCGCTCATATGCGCTCTCGAGCCTGCTCATCTTCGCGACCTCAAGCTCTACCACCGCTCGCTTCTACAGAGGAACGCCTTATTGGCAATGACCTCTGGTCTCACCCCGCAGAAGCTGGAGGTCTGGGACGAGAAGCTTACCGAGGCGGGGGCTCAGGTCGTATCGAGGCGTATCAGGTACATAGAGAAGATAACTCCGAATCTGAATCGTATATACGGTCTCACGTCGGGCGGAGGCGCGGATGTGGACATTCAATACAGGTGTTCTTTCGGAATAAGCGGCAATCACGCGGAGGATTTTAAAAGAGAGCTGTCATCCAGGTTCGAAAAAGACAGGAGGCGCGGTCATACGTCGGTCGGTCCCCATAGAGACCTCGTGGGGTTCACCATAAGCGGCAGGGACGCGTCCGTTTTCGCGTCCCAGGGTGAGGCGAAAAACCTCGCTCTTTCGTTAAAGGCGTCGGAGATAGAGTTAGTCAGAACGACGCACGGCAAAATGCCGATACTGCTTCTCGATGACGTAACTAGCGAGCTCGACGAGAGGAGAAAGGGTTTTCTCTTCGGCCTCCTCGATGCCTTCCCGGGTCAAATTTTCATTACATCAACTAGTCTTGGAGAGATTCATCTCAAGGGTGAAATCAAGGCGTTTCATATAAGAGCAGGTAACGCCAAGCAGAGGCAGATAAAATCATAAGGATGTTATCCGTTTCTCGGTTTTAATAAAACTTACGGCGTTTAGTTGTTATAGTATGGA
>JBIOKC010000153.1:0-4798 GCA_044451425.1 Thermodesulfobacteriota bacterium | reverse complement strand
GTAATATCCATATATTACTCTGCATTAAGATGAGAAGCTGAATCCACGGGGTTACTCCCTGTCGATGAGCTTTCCGGCCAGAACCCCGAGCAGGAAAGCGACCATTACGCTAAGGAAAGGTCTCTCGGCTATTCCCCGCTCGGCTCTGTCAACTTTACCCGCCGCTCATCGTGCGGATCGTATCGAGCCCCTCCCCGAGCTTCTCGTTCCCCGAGGCATATGCTCTCCGGCTTGTCTTTCCGAGCTTTCCCGTAATACCCGAGAACTCCTTACGGAGCCTGGATATTTCGTCCCTTAGATCGTCGATATTGTCTTTGATACGGCCGTTATGTTCCATAGTTTCCTCCCCACTTGCTAATCAGTATGGAACTGCGGTCAGGCGGTGTCAAGCATAAATTGCGGGAAGAGCGGCGCTTGCAGCGAGCTCAAACCGGTCAAAGCCCGGACCGGCTCGGGCGGGCAGAGGTTTATTGACTTCGATAAAGAACGTTGGTACTTTATAAATAGAGAGGTACATATAAAATGGGAAGTTTAGGTTTTCCGGAACTATTAGTAATACTGGTAATTCTTCTTCTGGTTTTCGGGCCGAGCAGACTCGGGGACTTGGGGTCTTCACTGGGTAAAGGCATAAAGGGATTCAGGAAATCCATGAAGGAAGAGGAAATAGACGTGACTCCCGCAAGAGACGAATCCAAGCAGCAGATCAGCGATACGAACCTCGACACCACAAGCACCCCCTCCGAAAGCAAGAAGAACGTACGGTAAACCCGCCGCTTCACCAAAGGGTTAGCTAATAGTAAATTATTAGCCGCTATAGGTTCAAATACCGGCAGAGCTGTGGCTAAATCCTTCGGTTCGAGTGTAACGGCTGCGGATATCAATACCTATAAAGAACAATTAAGATTTGTGCTATCCGCTGCGGAATCGTTGGTTAAGCCCACTCCCCCATCGACTTCCTTTCGAACGGACACCTGCCGAGCCTCACGTGCTCCTCGAATTCGTGGCGGAACTTCTTGACGATTGACTCTACCGGCATGGCACACCCGTCGGCGAGCGCACAAATAGTAGTGCCTCTCATCTGCGAGCACGCATCTAAAAGCGTGTCTATGTGCTCCATCCTCCCGTTCCCTTCCTCAATATTCGTGAGCATCTTCTCGAGCCACCATGTGCCTTCCCTGCACTGAACGCACTGACCGCAGGACTCGTCCCTGTAGAAGTGAGCGAGGTTCTGCGCGACCCTTACCATGCACGTCGCGTCGTCCATCACCGTAACGCCCGCCGTGCCCAGCATCGAGCCCGCGGCGGCCAGAGAATCGAAATCCAGCGTTATGTCGAGCTCGTCCGCGGTGAGGACAGGCGCGGAAGAGCCCCCCGGCGATATCGCCTTCACGCTTCTCCCTCCTGGAACGCCTCCCCCATACTCATTTATCAGATCACGGAGCCTGATGCCGAGAGGGATCTCGTATAGTCCGGGCTTGTTTATATTGCCGCAGAGGCCGTACATCTTTGTGCCTGTATTCTTGGGAATGCCTATCGACGAGAACCATTCGGAGCCTTGGTTGATTATATGCGGGACGCATGCGAGCGTCTCGACGTTGTTTACGATAGTAGGGCAGCCGAAGAGGCCTACCTGCGCAGGGAACGGAGGCTTGGGTCTCGGCTCGCCGTTCTTTCCCTCTATCGATTCGAGGAGACCCGTCTCCTCGCCGCAAATGTACGCGCCGGCGCCCCTGAAAAGCACGACGTCGAGGTCGAATCCCGAGCCCAATATGTTCTTGCCGAGATAGCCCTTTTCGTAGGACTCCCTGATTGCGCCCTCGATAATCCTGGCGCCGTAGGGCATCTCCCCCCTTATGTATATGTACGACTTGTGCGAATTGACCGTGTAGCAGCCGATTATTATCCCTTCCAACATCTGGTGAGGGTCTTTCTCCAATATCTCCCTGTCCTTGAAACTACCGGGCTCGCTCTCGTCGGCGTTACAGCAGAGATAAACAGGCTTCTTCGAATCCCTCTGTATGAACCCCCACTTGACTCCAGTCGGGAATCCCGCCCCGCCCCTTCCCCTGAGCCCTGCCTTCTTTATCTCCTCGATTATTTCCTCGGGCTTCATTCCGAGCGCCTTCGGGAGCGCAGTGTAACCGCCGCGGGACATGTAGGAGCCGATAGTGTGCGAATCAGGCACATCGACGTACGTGCGTAATATTCTCAATTCGGGCATTTGTTACCTCTGCGCACAATGTGCGGTACACAATGTGTGCTCATATATGATTTCTTAGTGACTTATTCGGAATAACCAAAACAGTCATCCTGAGCTTGTTTCAGGAACTTATTCCGTAATCGAACCCCTGTAATTTTATATGGCATTTACAAAGCATCAAGTTTGTGCGGTGACGATCTTTATCGCAGCTTTCAATTCCTTCCTTCGGCAGGAGAGAATATCCGCCGCAGGAGCGCTACAGATTGTAATCAGGGTCCTTCCTCTCAGCCAAGGAGGGTATCCACCGTATGCCGAGCAAAGGCCATCGAGCATGTGAAGGCAGGGGATATGGCGTTCAATATATGAAGCGAGTCGCCGTCCTTAATTATTACGAAATCGGTTACGAGCTTTTTCGCGGGCCAGTCGACGAGCTGCGGACGTATGCCGCACTTGGGCGTATTCTCCACATCGCTTATGCCGACATCTGGGACAAGCCCCCTCGCCTCTTTCAAAAGGAAATCGGCAGAATATTTCCTGATCTCCGTCAATGCCGCCGCTCTGAACGCATCGTTAGTGAAAAAAAGCATGCCGTCCCTGAAGAGTATTGAAAGGGATTCGAGCGACAGATTGTCGAGGAATCCGTATTCCTCCCTGCCGAAAGCAGGGATCGCTGTAGGGCCCATGTAAACATCGTCATGGGCGCTCCTCGTGAAATGCACACCGAGGAAAGGGTTTCTCAAGTCGGGGACGGGATATATATTACCCCTCACGAGATATGATTTTTCCTTTTTCAGTTTTTTATAAGTGCCTTTGAACGGGAGTACCCTATAATTCCCGCCGACGCCGAACGCGGCCGCTACCCTGTCGGCATAGGTACCTGCGGCGTTGACGAGCTTGCCGAACGTTATATTCCCCGCGCTCGTGACTGCTGTATGAGTTTCCTTGAGGTCGAAGAAGGAAACACCGAAAAGGAATCTCACCCTGCCACCCTCTTCCAGCTCTTTTTTGATTTCGTTCAGTATCTCGACCGGATCTACAACCGCGGTGTCTGGGGAATATAGCGCCTTTTCTCTCGGAGCGGCATGGGGCTCAATTTCGAGAAGCTCCTTCTGATCGATTATAAGCGAGCGCGCCCCGGACGAATCCGCCCTGCGCTTTAGCTCGTCGAGCGCGTCTTCCTTCTCGCGACTGACGGGAACGATTACTTTGCCGCTCTCTTTGAGAGTGAGCCCCATCTCCCGGCAATACTCCTTCATCAGTCGGTTCCCCTCGACACAGAACCTGGCCTTGTTCGTGCCCGGAGAGTAATAGATGCCAGCGTGGAGCACGCCGCTGTTCCTTCCGCTCGCGTGAGCGCCAGGTCCGGGCTCTTTATCGATTATGAGAATATCATCCGCCCCTCGTTCGACAAGCTCGTGGGCCGTGGCTAATCCCGTGATACCGGCACCGACAACAAGGACATCGCAGCCATCAATATTGTGCACACTCATAGACGATTCACCCGTCCCTCATCCACCAACCAAGAAGCCGAGATCCACTCCGACATTGTATTTTCCATTCCGGCATTACAGAATCGAGGTGTAGAAAACCGGTTTAAACGCATAAAAATGCTTTGGGAGCGCGGACGGAATTAGACATCTCAACGTATACAAGCGGTTCTTAGTCCAATTCGGCATAGTCTTGATTTTCGTTTTTTTTATCAGGAGAAAGAAGAAACAATATTCGCTTTTTCTTATTCAATCGTCCCTCTTCCGCCCACTGCCTGATTTCAGAATCCAATCGACTACCGTAGGCACAGTGAACGAAGGTTTCTCCATGCAGTCATGCTTGGCCCCGGGAATGAACGTCAGTTCCGCTTTCCTGTTCCCCGATTTTTTCAGTATTTGAAGCAGCTCGTGAACCTCCTCGGCCGCGACGACGTCGTCATGCTCTCCGTGTATGAACAGCACTGGGACTCTCACGTCCGATATTATCTCGTTCGTCTTCGCGTTATACGCCTCCGGACTCCTCATGTACCACCACGTCCTGTAAGTGAACATCTCGCAATCAGAAGGATTAAATGAAGGCCCCCACGCCCTGTAAACTATGAAAATCCTGTCGTTCTTTAAGTCCGAGGGGTCGGGTTTCAGCACCTTTTTCGCCGTATCGTATATGTGCTCGTAGGACGGGATGCTGTCCCACCTGTCGAGCCTCCTCTTGTGTGAGAGGGGGAGAGACGAAGAGCAGCCTTCGAGTATCAGACCCTTCACGTTTTTATGCGCTCCCCGCGCGGCGTAATATACGGTTATATTCGCCCCCAGGCTCCAGCCGAGGACGTATATCTTTTCAAACCCTTCATTTACCAAGGCATCGACAGCAGCATCGATGTCGAGGACGCCCTCGTCGAATATGCCTGCGCCGAATATCTGTCCTGTGAAAGCGAGCCTCGTATTGATCGACAACGAGCTTATTCCGCGCTCGACGAGCGCATTCGGGAGCAGTCTCGGAGTCCCCCTCGCGAGGAAATGACCGAGCACCCCGTGTACCAGGAGCACTACCGGCGTGTTATAGAGATCTTTTTCATTATTGAATTCGCCCGACACGAGGAGAGCATTAATG
>JBIOKC010000152.1:0-4827 GCA_044451425.1 Thermodesulfobacteriota bacterium | reverse complement strand
CCTTTATATACGCCGTACTCGTTTATCTTGAGCCCCTTTTTCGTAGCCAGAGTCCTTAGCTTTACGTTGTGAGCCTTCGAACCCGTGAAGTAAAGGAGCGCCGCGCCGTAAGACTCGGGTCCTACGACCCTGAGGTCGGCCTGCATGCCATCCTTGAGAATCACGCTTCCCTTCGTGCTGCCGGAGGCGAACACGTCCTTTACGAACTTCATGCGGGTGAACGCCTCTACTACAGGATCCGTATCATCGGAGATCGTGAGAATGTCCATATCCCTTATAGTTTCCCTCATCCTTCTTAGTGATCCCGCGAGAATCGTCCCCTCGGTGCCCGGTATTTTCGAAATCTCGCCCACTACGCTCTCCGCGAGCGGAAGCGCAACACCAATCAGAGTTCTTTCCTTGCTCTCCTTGAATATCTCGACCCCTCTTTTTATATCGTCTATCTTCTTCTTTCCCATTCCTTTGTGTTTTAATATCTCTTCTCCAGTTAGCACTTTTTCGAGCTGAGTGAGGTTCCTGACGTTGTATTCCTTAAAGAGAAGAGCGAGGGTCTTCGGTCCCAGGCCCTGTATACCCAGGAGGTCTACGAGCTCAAGCGGTACTTTCTCCTTGAGCTTCTCGTATTCCTTTATCTTCCCGGTCTCGATGTATGCCTTTATCTTTTCGGCCAGGTCCTTCCCTACGCCGGGTATCTCCTCAAGCTCGTTACGCGCGGCCACATCTTCAAGATCTTCATTCAGTTCGAGGATATTCGTGGCCGCGTTCTTGTACGCCCTTATCTTAAAAGGGTTTTCGTCGAGGACGCTCAGCATGTCGGACATATGCTCGAATATTTCTGCTATTTCGCTGTTTTTGCTCATGCTTGTTTAAGTTATCCGTCGGGTGAGTTCAGCTCTGTCTGCCTTCCCGTGAGGATGATGAATAATAACATGCACGGATTACGATTTTTTGCATTTTTAATCATCCCCGGTCAGGTAGTATAAACTATCAATTAATCGCCGGAGACGGCCATTATGAACACCGACGAACTATTGAGCAAGAAGCTCATTATTGTGACGGGGAAGGGTGGTGTGGGAAAGACTGCCGTCTCACTCGCTCTCTCCTATCTGAATGCGAGACACGGGCGCAGCCCTGTTTTTGTCACGCTCAAAGAGGTAAGGCGAGGCTCTTATTTCTTCGGTTTCGATACCGGTATCGACAGCAGCGAAAGCATACTGGAGAAAGGCATAAATGCCGTATACATAGACCCGAATCTGGCGCTCAAGGAATACATCCGCGAGAGGTTCGTCAGTCTTTACCCGGTCTATGCGGCTATACTCAAATCGAAGACGCTTCAGACTTTCTTCGAAGCGGCCCCCGGGCTCAAGGAGCTCATCACCATAGGCAAGGTGTGGCATCTGGGTACGGGGGGCGGCAGGCGCGGGAATTCGGGCCCGGAATACGACCAGGTGATATTCGACGCCCCCTCAACGGGGCATGCGATCCCCGTTCTCGATCTTCCGTCCAGAGTGCTTCAAATGGTTAGGAGCGGGGCGTTTAAAAGCCACATAGAATGGGTGGATGGCTTTCTCAAAGACCCGGGAAAGACCGCGGTCGTAGTGGTTTCGGCTCCCGAAGAAATGGTCGTCGGGGAAACTCTCGAGCTGATAGACGCGGTTCAATCGTTAGGGATATCCGTTCTTTTCACGGTCGTTAATAAGGTATATGAAAACCCCTTCTCTCTAGATGAAGAAAAAATAATTCAAGAACATAATGACAGGAAGGAGTCGCCAGGTTCAGCTCGCGTATTCGGTCTGGCGAAGGACCACATAGATAGGGCGAAGATTTCCGATAAATATATAGAGAAGGTTAGAAAGCGGTTGGATGACCGTGTACTCGTTATCCGGAAAATTTACAAGAAAGACCTTACCACGGACGATTTAAATACAATCGCCTCCGGTTTGGATACGCAGCTCTCGGGGATCCGTTGAAGAATCTCGACCGTTTGATCGAAGAGAAGCAGGTTGTCATCTGCATAGGCTCGGGAGGAGTCGGTAAAACGACGATTTCCTCGGCGGTCGCACTCGAAGCGGCTTCGAGGGGCAAAAACACACTCGCTCTGACGGTGGACCCCTCTAGGAGACTCGCTCAAGCTCTCGGATTGTCACGAGGAACCGACAGCGGAGAGGTTCCGAGAAAGCGGATGAGGGAAGCTGGATACGATGATAAGGGAGAGCTAACGGTGAAACTCCTCGATGTAAAGAAAATCTTCGATGACCTTATCCGTAAAGTATCTCAATCGGACGATACCGCATCCAGGATTCTAGAGAATAAATATTACAGGAGTGTCGCTGACTCTATCGCGGGCGCTGACGAGTTTATGGCTATGGAGGCTCTCTTCTCATCCTATGAGAAGCACTCTTACGACCTTATAGTCGTGGATACTCCGCCGTCTGAACACCTTTCCGGATTTCTCTCGGCCCCTCTCAGGCTGACCTCGATCCTGGATTCGAAAGGGTTCAAATCTTTTTTCATAATGGACAGAATGAGCTTCGGACTCACGAGGCTCTTCACTTCCGTTTCGTTCAAGTTCATTCAGATGATAGTGGGTCTGGAAGTGCTTCATGATATGTGGGAATTATTCTCGGATTTCGAAGCAGTGAGCGAAGGGATAAACGCCCGCGCCGCGAGGGCTTATGACCTCCTCAAATCTCCCTCTGCTACGTTCCTTATTGTAACAAATCTGAGCGAGCCATCGATAGAAAATACGATAAAGTGGGAGCAAGACCTCTGCTCGGAGGGCTACGGAGTCGAAGCAATAGTCGTGAACAGGACGAAAGAGATTAATGATACGACCGGTATAAAGATTTTCGATGAAGCGGACTTGACCAACAACACTAAGCTCCGGGAGAAGCTCCTCAAATTATATAAAGACTATAGACACGAGGCTGATGCGGAAAAGAAAGCGATGAGAAAACTTTGTATGCGCAGCAGTTGTTTCGCGGTCCCGGAGATCTGTTCAGAAGTTATTGGCTTGGGAGACCTTCGGGAGCTCGGACGTTCCCTTTTCGGATAGCTTGGAATCTTGTCGCGGGCTTATTCAAGTGATGCGGTCTGAACGTCTGAAGAGAACTTTTTGACCCCATCGAAAATACCATCGGCGAACTCGTCTATGTAATCGTTGCTCCTGAGCCGCTTCTCGTCCCTCGGGTTCGTTATGAACGCCGTTTCGACCAGTATGCTCGGTATGTCGGCACCGATCAAGACGATGAACGGTGCCCTCTTTACGCCCTTATTGCTCACTGGCTGAAATTTTGAGGACATAGTGCTTACGACCGCATTCTGGACATAGCCAGCCAGTCGCTCCGATTCCTGTATCTTTGCGCTCAATAGGTATTGTTTCAGGACCTTCGACATTTCGCCTCGCGATATGCTCGTGGTGGCGTTTTCACGAGCCGCAACGGCCAGAGCCCTCTGATCTTTTGTCAGACTCAGGAAATAAGTTTCGGTTCCGTATGCCTGCTTGTCCCTCGCGGCATTACAATGTATCGATATGAACAGGTCGGCTCCCAGCTTCTTGGCAATACCGGTCCTCTCCTCGAGTGGAATAAACCTGTCGTCGCTCCTTGTAAGATAGACGTTGGTTATACCGTATTTCCTGCCGTCTTTATCGAATTTTTCCTTTAGCGCTTTCGCGATGTGGAGTGTTACGTCTTTCTCTTTCAAGCCTGAGGGTCCTATTGCCCCGGGGTCGTGTCCGCCGTGTCCGGCGTCGATTACAATGGTCCTTATTTTTAGCCCCAGAGCCGCGGAAAGGCTGGATACCCGGTCGTCGGGCAGCTTGGTTTGATTCTTGTAATCCTCTACGTCCTTCTTTGCTATATTATAGTATTCATGCGCGTTCGGGTTTCCCTGTATGTCCATAACGATCCTGAACGGGTCCTTAAGGGCGAAGACCTTGTAGTCCTCGAAGCTCTTTATATAAAGGACTACCCTGACGCTGTCTTTGGTATTCCTCCCGAATTTTATCTGCTCTAAGAGCCCCTTCGTGATAGGTTCGACGTAGAGGTTCTTGTCCACCTTGGTGCCGTATATATCTACGAAGAGGCGCGGAGGCGTCCCGCTCGCAGGATCCCCTTTCAGGAATATCGGTTTAAAGGGCGTTTCTTTGTCGACGTGAATTACCACCCTCGTGAAATTCTCTGTTGACCAGTGCCGTATCTGGCTCACATTGATGAGGCCGCTCCCGAGCTCGTTCGACGATGCCGCTTCATGAGCGTCCATATCTGTATCGGCGACAGTGCTTTTCGCGGCGGGTTTGAAAAGCGCAAGGTCCCGGACCTTATTCTTTGCGATTGTCTTCATATCGCTTTTCGGGAACTCCTCGACCAGCTTCTCGTACTCTAGGTAAGCATTGCTTTTGCTGCTTCTCTCTACGATCCTTGCGACCCTCAGCTGAGCGTCACCCGCAAGCTTGCTGTCCGGATATCTCTTTACGAAAAGTCTCGAATAATCCAGGGCATTATTGAAGTCGTCCTCGGAGCCAAACCTCTCCCCCATCTCCTCGTACATCTTCCCGGACACGAAAAGGGAGTTCGGAGCCTTCGAGCTATTGGGGTAATTGATGTATATGCTATAGAACGCCTTGGCGATAGTATTCCAAATATCCTTATTGTTTACTTTTTTCTGACTGACTACGAGAGAATTATAAAGCTGGAAGGTCTCAACATATAGTTTCTCCGCCTTGTCCGCGGCATAACTTCTCTGCGATAGGAAAATAAGAATTGCGAGAGAGACTACAATTGCGGATAATCGCGGTTTTCTGCTCACTCTAGTACTTTATTATAT
>JBIOKC010000151.1:0-4853 GCA_044451425.1 Thermodesulfobacteriota bacterium | reverse complement strand
GTCTTATTCCATTTAAAATGCTCTTCTTCAACGTAGGTGTGAACCTCACGCTCGGGCTTCCTATAATCAGGACATCTCCCGATCACGGAACGGCGTTCAATATCGCGTGGAAAGGCGTAGCAGACCCGTCGAGCATGGTCGCCGCAGTCAGCATAGCATCTAGGCTCGCCGCAGACCCGCTCCCGACCGCCGGGCGGCCGCAGTCATAATTTCAGTTGAAAACTTTATTTGATTTGTAGAGAAGGGGAAGCACCTCGCCCGATTTGCCCAGTATCGTCATATCGAATAGCCCCGAGTTTGGTGTATATTCGAGATTTACCTCGATCACCGTCTTACCCGTCTGCTTCGCGACAAGGCCTATCGAGGCTGCGGGCTCCACGATTCCGGAAGTGCCGACAATGAGCATGACCTCACACTCTTCGACCGCTTTGAGGGAGTTGTCTATTACCTTCATGGGAATTATTTCACCGAACCATATGACATTGGGCCTCCCGATCTCGCCGCACTCCTTGCATCTCGGCGGTATCTCCTCGAGAGGCACCCTGTGGCTCGATTCTATACATCCGCACTGTGTACACCTGACCTGCCAGATGTTACCGTGCATCTCTATAATGTTCCTGTTTCCCGCCATCTGATGGAGGCCGTCTATGTTCTGTGTTATGAGCGTGAATTTTTTCTTCTGACTTTCGAGCTCCGCCAGCGCGAAGTGTCCGGGATTGGGCTTTGCGTCCTTTACCGCATTTCTTCTCCAGTCATACCATTCCCAGACGAGCTTCGGATTATCCCAGAACGCTTCGGGCGTGGCCAGATCCTCGGACCTGAAGTTACGCCAGAGCCCGTCCTTACCCCTGAACGTCGGCACACCGCTCTCGGCCGATATACCGGCTCCGGTCAAAACGGTAAGCGCGGAGCAGTTCTCTACCGTGTCCCTCGCGGCCGCTATCTTCTCATACATTTCGTTCATACGATAAGTGTACTGCACATATTCTCAAAGCTGTCGTGTTTTTTTAGCGAGAACTTTCCCGAAGAGCTCCCGTACTGTTTTTTTTATTGCGCGAAAGTCAAGATTCGGGATTTTTAGAAGCGATTCAATCAGATCGCTGAAGATTCTCAATAGGTATGTTCCATGGGATAGTGAACACCGGCTTCCGAATAGCGCTCGGGATACACGATTACTTTTTCCCCGTTACGCCACTGGACGACAAGCATCTCGTGCCCTGTCTGGGACCCTTTACCATCCACCTTGAAGAGACCGTAGAAGGTTGTGAACTCGGCGCTCTTGGCTATTTCCCTCAAGGATATATCGTCTAGTGTGCCCGCCTCGTCTATGCACTTCCGTACGATCAATCCTATATTGTAACCCTGGGCCGCCGGGTAATCAGGCTCGATCCCGTAAGCCGATTTAAATCCCGCAGCGAACTCCCGGGGCTCGGGCCCGATGTCGGGCACGATCCTTATTCCGCTCTCCCATTGACTGCAAGAGATAAAACCTTCCGCATGATGATGGAGCGTATCCTCAAATAACTTGATAGAGGCGACGACAAGGGCTATTGCTTTCGCCCTTATCTTTCTCTCGATAATCTGTCCGACGAGGGCGAGGTCGTCATGCGCTCGTCCCATTGCAAGAATAATATCCGGGGAAAAATCCTTCACTCCTTTCAACAACCGTGAAAAATCCCTATTCCCCGATATGAATTTAAATTCCTTCACCCGGAACCCTTTTTTTTCTCCGTAACGGCTCGCGCCGCTGGCGATGTTCCGTGAAAACCCACTGTCCTCGGCAGTTAATGAAGCGATCCTTTCCGCTTCGGGATCGAGAGCCCTTACAAGCTCTATTATACCCTCAGAGTATCTGCTCGCAGGGGTGATCGCGCTCACGAGACACGTAAAGCCCCTATCTCCAATCTCGTCCGTGGCCCCTCCGTGGTTCCAGATCGTTACGCCATGCTCCTCAGCCGCCTCAGCCGCAGTAAGAGTGAGAGAACTCGAATACGGGCCGAGAACAATATCGACTTTTTCTTCGTAAATAAGGCGCTTCGTGTTATCCCGGCAAATATCCGGAGAGCTTTCATCGTCGAAGTAAACGAGTTCGACCGGGACCTCCTTCCCGTACTCCATCACGTAAATCCCGCCTTCCCCGTTTACATCCGATGCCCAGAGGCTCACACCCCGGAGGCTCTCTTTTCCCTGCACCGAATACGCCCCGGTGAGCGAAACGGATATGCCGACTTTTATTCTATTCATAACGAGCCACGGATTTTTCAAGCGCGCTCGAGTGGAGCCGCGCATGTACATATATAAAATTCTTTTTTACAGACGAATATACAGGGAGAAGGAGGGATGGTCCAAGCCCACGGTCAGCTCAGCTTCTTGACCGTTTCTTCGATTCTGTCCATTCCCTTGACTATGTTTTCCATCGATGTGGCGAACGAAATCCTCACGTGATCGTCCGATCCGAATGAATCCCCCGGCACTACTGCGACCTTCGCTTCATCAAGCAAAAATTCGGTAAAACTCATTGAGCTATTGATTTCTTTGCCATTAAAATGTTTACTGAAGTAGCCGGAAACATTAGGGAACGCGTAGAAAGCGCCCTGAGGGCTGAAGCATTTTATCCCGGGGATCGAATTCAGCCTCTCGACAATATAGTTCTTTCTCCGCTCGAACTCCCGGGTCCTCTCCTCGATTATTTTTTGAGAACCGCGGTATGCCTCGAGCGCGGCCGATTGTGATATAGAAGTAGGGTTCGATGTGGATTGCCCCTGGAGCTTGCCCATGGCGCTTATCACTTCCTTGTCACCCGCGGCGTATCCGATTCTCCAGCCCGTCATCGAATAGGTCTTCGATACTCCGTTTACGAGTATGGTCGACTTTTTTATATCCTCACCGAGAGCCGACACGGGGGTATGCTTGATACCGTCATATATAATCTTGTCGTATATCTCGTCCGAGATGATTATCAGACCCGCTTCCATCGCCACGTCCACTATCCGCCTGAGCTCTTCTTCATTATATGTTGCTCCGGTCGGGTTCGACGGATAGTTGAGAATTAGCGCCCTCGTCTTGGGAGTGATGAGCTGCCTTAGCTCGGCAGGATCAATCTTGAAACCCTCCTCCTCTTTGGTGTTGAGAATAACGGGGGTCGCTTCGGCAAGGGTTATCTGCTCGGGATAGGATACCCAATAAGGCGCGGGTATAATCACCTCGTCCCCGTCTTCGAAAAGAGCCTGAGTCAGGTTATATAGAGAGTGTTTAGCGCCGTTCGATACTATTATTTCAGACTTCTGGTACTCAAGACCATAGTCCTCTCTCATTCTGTTGATTATGGCTTCCTTTAACTCATCGATGCCGCCTACCGCCGTGTATTTCGTAAATCCCGCTACGATAGCCTTTATTGCGCTTTCTTTTACGTTTTCCGGACTGTCGAAGTCGGGTTCTCCCGCTCCGAACCCAACAACATCCACTCCTTGGGCTTTAAGGGTTTTTTCCTTGGCAGTAATAGCTAGAGTCGCTGAAGGCTGCAGCCTTTTCGCGCGAGCAGAAAGTTTCATCTAATCAAATCCCTCCCACCTTTTTGAAGTTTTTCCTTGAGCATGACTTCGACGAGTTTTGGAACCATATGTTTCACGGACCCGCCGAGGGACACGACCTCCCTTATAACCGACGAGCTGATATGCGAATACTCGCTGTCGGTCACCATGAATACGGTTTCCAGCTCCGGGCTTAGCGTCTTATTTGCGAGTGCCATCTGAAGTTCGTACTCGAAATCGGACACTGTCCTCATTCCCCTCAGCACAGTATTAGTCCCCATTTTCTTCGCGTACTCGACGAGCAGACCCTCGAAATAATCTACCCTCACATCCTCACGCCCGCGGAATATTTTATTTAATAAATCCACTCGTTCCTCTAACGTAAAAATCGTCTTCTTCGAAGCATTATGCGCAACTGCCACGACGACCTGATTGAATACCCTGACGCCGCGCTCGATTACGTTCTGATGGCCCTTAGTAAAAGGATCGAATGAACCCGGGTAGATAGCTACTTTGCACATTCATCGCTCCTTCTGAAAAAACTTAGATGTGTCCCCCCGAACGGTTTCGTGAATCTTTTGAAGCCGGCCGGCGTTTCGTTTATCTTATGGTCGTGCTCGATTATTATCAGCCCGCCGGTCTTTAATAGAGGACCCGCGCCAGTTATAAAATCCTTGACTTTAAGAAGCTCGTAAAGTTTGTAAGGAGGATCGATAAATACTATATCAAACGTTTCATTTTCCCTAATCAGGTTTTTCAGCGCCTGCTCGTAACCGGCGCAGACAAGAGTCGCTCGGTCCGCAAATCCGCAGGCGGTTACATTTTGACATAGAATCTTAAACGCGGAAGTGTCCTTCTCGATAAAAGTCACATGAGAAGCCCCGCAGCTCAGGGACTCTATGCCGAGCCCCCCCGATCCGGCGAATACATCAAGCACCCTCAGACCAGAAATATCTCCCAACCTGTCGAATATGGATTTCTTGACCCTGCTCGTGGTAGGGCGGACCTTCTGCCCCTTAGGCACCTTGAGCTTCCGGCCTTTGTGAGAGCCCGTTAGCACATGCAACATAAGGTTTGATATACTACCATGGCGGCCTTTTTTGGCAAAGGATCGGCAATTTGCTCGATTTGATCCATATCTATCTTTAACATATAGAATATTTTAACCTAGATTGGCTCAATCGATAAATATCCGCCGAGCACCTCCTCGCAACGATTCCACCGCTCGATTGATCGTAACTATAAACTGAAAATATCTCTTTGCACGGGCATAATATAAGATTAAATTAAATCATCAGTCGTTATACAGCGTCTTAGGAGAGT
>JBIOKC010000150.1:0-4866 GCA_044451425.1 Thermodesulfobacteriota bacterium | reverse complement strand
GTCGATATGCAGGACCGCACTGAATACGCCTCACTCATAGACGACATCCTCGCTTGCCTCAGAGAATCTATCAACAAAGCAGAAAAACAAGGGGTGAGCGCGGAAAGCATAATCGTCGATCCCGGATTCGGATTCGGGAAGACTGTGGATCAGAATCTGACTATCCTTAAAAACCTCGGGAGATTCCGCGTTTTCGGAAAGCCCGTAATGATAGGCACGTCAAACAAATCATTCATAGGAAAGATAACGGGCTTGTCCGCCGAAGAGAGAACCGAGGGCACAGCCGTGACCGTCGCGATAGGAATCATGAACGGAGCCGGATTAGTGAGGGTGCACGACGTCGCCTCCATGAAGCGAGCAGCCAGAATGGCCGACGCTGTAGCGGGCATAGATTTAGAACAGGGGGAAATTTGAGCGCCACAGCAAAAATAATGATGTAGGAACAATGCAGCAATGTTAGATGCTATCCTGAATTACAGATACATATGGGACACGGTAGACATAATGCTCGTCGCATTCATAATCTACTACGTCCTCAGGATGATCGAAGGGACCCGGGCGCTCCAGGTCCTGTTCGGATTCGTTTTACTGATAGTTTTATACTACGTGTCCCAGCGTGGTTTATTCACGCTCAACTGGATACTAGGGCAGTTCCTGGGCACGATAAAAATCATAGTCGTAATTCTTTTTCAGAACGATATAAGGAGGGGACTCGCGGCAATAGGGAGAAGGCCGTTCCTCCTCAAACTATCTCCCGGGAAATCCAGGGAGATTTTTTCCGAAGAGATCGTGAAGGCGACAAGCTATATGGCGAACCGGCGTATCGGGGCACTTATAGCGATAGAAAGGAACAACAGCCTCGCGGATTTTGTCGAAATAGGCATGAGGATCGACGCCCTCGTGTCGAGAGAGATGATCATATGCATCTTCAACCCCACCTCTCCCCTGCATGACGGGGGGGTAATTATAATAGGGAATAGGATATTATCGGCAGGGTCGTTCTTCCCACTTGCGACGGACCCCGATCTCGAGCGAGAGCTCGGAACGAGACACAGAGCCGCGATAGGCCTGTCGCACGAAACGGACGCGATAGTTATAGTTGTCTCGGAAGAGACCGGAATCATATCGCTCGCGGTGGGGGGCGAGATCAAGCGGGGACACGATGCCACATCCCTCCTGAACCAGCTACAAGAGACGCTCGGCATAAAAAGACCGAAGAAAGCTAAAGACGAGATTATGGGCGGCATGATGGAAAAGGAGGAAGGTGAGAAAGCGAACACCTGATTAGTCCATATGGCAGACTGGCTGAAAAGACCCTCTAGACAGGGCAGTTATAAAGAGCGAGGAAAAGAGCCCATAATTAAAGACCTGGGGAAGAAGGTGCTTGCGCTCGTTCTGGCTATTACGCTCTGGTTTGTGGCAAACCTCCAGCATGATGTGGAAAAGAACATATCGATCGATATCAACTATTCGAATCTCAAGCAGGGACTGCTTATAGTCAACAACCCGCCCGAGAAACTCAATATCAGGGTCAGGGGACCGCGGAGCCAGCTATCGTCCATGTCACCCAAGGACATGGTATACACTATCGACCTTTCGAACCTGGCAGCGGGCGCATCCAGGTTCGATATCAGGACGGACCAGATTTGGGCGCAGCTAATACCGCCGCGCGAAGTCCAGGTTGTCGCGGTGAGCCCTTCGGAAGTAAATCTGAACATAGACAAGATAGCTCAGAAAGAAGTCCGTGTAGAGCCCGCAATTGGGCCACCTGACGAGGGCTTAGAGGTCGTAAGCAAACCAGCAGTAACACCCGAAACAGTAAACATCAGGGGTCCCGAAAAACTGCTGAAGAAAATCCAGACCATCGGTACTGACCCGGTGTCTCTAAAGGGCGAAAAATCCAGGTTTACTATAGAAGTCCCACTGCGATCACCGTACGGACTTATCGAAATCACAGGCGGTAATACTGTGAAAGTGACCGTGGACACACAAGAGAAAATACTAGAGAAAGAATTCAACAACCTCGACATTAACTTCGTTAATTTCGACAATCTTCACTACGAAGCAGACGGGAGTATCGTAACCGAATTGGCTTTCGAGGGGCCTTTCAGTATTATTAACAATCTTAACAGTAAAGATATAGAATTATATGTGGACGGAAGCAGCATAAAGAGCTCAGGCAATAATAAGATTCACAATTTGAAGGTAAGCGTGAACTACCCGCACAAGGACATACTTAAGCTGACAAAGCAGTCGCCCAAAACTATTGCTGTTACAATAAACTAGTACGGAGGAATCAATTGGGGCAGGCTAAAAAAAGCTTGTTCGGTACGGACGGCATAAGAGGAGTCGCGAATAAGTATCCTATGACCCCCGAAATGAGTCTCAAGCTCGGAAAGGCCCTCACTTATCTACTCAAGAGCAAATACTCGCGCTTTCCCAAGATAGTCATAGGTAAGGATACGAGACTCTCAGGGTACATATTCGAACAGGCTCTTTCCTCCGGCATAGCGTCGATGGGAGCGGACGTGCTCCTTGTAGGTCCCATGCCTACGCCGGCTATCGCCTTTATCACACAGAGCATGCGCGCTGACGCCGGGATAGTCATATCCGCCTCTCACAACCCTTACGAGGACAACGGAATAAAGATTTTCGACAGACAGGGATACAAACTCCCGGACGAAGAAGAGCTGAAAATTGAGGAGCTCATGCAAAGCGGCCAGGAAGAACGTTTGACGTCTTCGCCGGAAGATATAGGAAAGGCATACAGGATAGACGACGCCCCCGGCAGATACGTGGTCTTCGCTAAAAATTCATTTCCCTGTGATATGACTCTGGAAGGGATAAAGATAGCTCTTGACTGCGCGAACGGGGCGGCGTACAAAGTATCCCCGATTATATTTGAAGAACTCGGGGCGGATGTCGTGACAATAGGCGTCCACCCGGACGGCAGGAATATCAATACCGATTGCGGCTCGATCAATCCAACACTCCTGAGTAACAAGGTGCTCGAAACGGGCGCCGACCTGGGTATCGCTCTGGACGGCGACGCCGACAGGGTGATATTCTGTGACGAGAAAGGAGAGATAGTAGACGGGGACAAGATAATCGCGATCTGCGCCAACGAAATGATAAACAGCGGCACTCTCAAGGGTGGAGCCGTCATTACTACGCTCATGAGCAATATGGCGCTTGAGAATTTCGTACTCGGAAGAGGCGTCGAATTCATACGTACCGAAGTAGGAGACAGGTACGTCGTTGAAGCGATGCGGTCGCGGAAATGCAACCTGGGCGGAGAGCCGTCAGGACACATAATATTCCTCGACCACACGACGACAGGGGACGGTACTCTCGCCGCCCTGCAGGTACTCGCGATAATGAAGAGAGAGCAGAGAATATTATCGGAGCTCTCCAAGATAATCGACCTCTACCCTCAGCTGCTGCTCAATGTCAAAATACGCCAGAAAAAGGATCTTAACAAGATACAAGGACTGCCCGAGCTCCTGAGCCGGAACGAAGGGCGATTAAACGGCAGGGGAAGAATAAATATCAGATACTCCGGGACAGAGCCTATCTCGAGAGTAATGGTAGAAGGCGAGGACATATCGCTTGTGAGGGAGATAGCAGACGAGCTCGCGGACGCCATAGAGAGAGATATCGGAGCTCGCGCCTGATGCCCAGACTTAATGTAAATATAGACCACGTGGCGACGCTGAGGCAGGCAAGGGGCGGGAAGGAGCCGGACCCGGTTCTGGCCGCATATCTCGCCGAGCTCGCTGGAGCGCACGGCATTGTCGTCCATCTCAGGGGAGACAGGAGGCATATTCAGGAGAGAGACCTGAGAATCCTGAGACAAATCGTTAAAACAAAGCTCAATCTGGAGATGGCTCCTACCGGGGAAATGGTTGGGATAGCGTCTCAGGTAAAACCGGACATGGTTACGCTCGTGCCCGAGAATAGGCAGGAACTGACGACCGAGGGCGGACTCGACGTCGCGGTCAATATCAAAAGCGCCTCCGGAACTGTTACGGAGCTTAAGAGAGCAGGTATCTTCGTGAGCCTTTTTGTAGACCCCGACCCCGGGCAGATAGAGGCGTCCAAGAAGACGGGAGCGCAGATGGTGGAAATCCACACCGGCTCATACGCAGAAGCGGCGAGTGAACCCGAAAGGGAAGCAGAGTTCAAGAAAATCAAAAAGGCCATCAAAAAGGCGTCAGAGCTAGGAATGAGGGTCGCCGCGGGGCACGGACTCGATTATATAAACGTATCGCACATAGCGGAAATTGGAGAGATAGAAGAACTCAACATAGGCCACAGCATAGTATCGAGGGCTGTGATGGTCGGGTTTGAGCGCGCTGTGGGAGAGTTGCTAATACTGATAGGCTGAACGAGTAGGAGTAAGCCCCCCTGCCCTATTCTTCGTTTAACAAGTCCCGCCTAATTATTTGCCTTCTCTGCAGGAAGAGCAAAGGCCGTAAATCTCGAGCTTGTGATTCTCCAACTTGAACTCGTTAAGCTTCGCTATCTGGTAAAGGCACGATTCGACCTTATTGTTGGCAAACTCGTAAATCTTTCCGCACTCGGTGCATATCATGTGATGATGATGCTCATGCACGGAACGTATAGGCTCGTAGCGGGCCTTGCCATCGCCGAAATTTCTTTCGGATGCAATACCGCTCTCCCTGAAAAGCTTGAGGGTCCTGTATACGGTTGCGAACCCGATATGAGGATGTTTCCGTTTTATATTTTCGTAAAGCTCTTCGACAGTCACGTGTTTACCCATGTAGTTGCCAAAAAACTCATCGAAGATTACATCTCTTTGTTTTGTGGACTTGAGCCTCTTTCTCGATATGAACTCATTAAATG
>JBIOKC010000149.1:0-4895 GCA_044451425.1 Thermodesulfobacteriota bacterium | reverse complement strand
ATAAGGAGGCGACATATGACAGATCAGGAGAGGCCGCAGGGTTCAGGACCACAGGACGAACTAGGGAATATAGGTAGCTCGATATTAATGGCCTTCAATCTTGGAGTCTCTTATAACCAGCAGTCAGGGGGAATGAAGAGTATAACTGATGCTGTAGCCGAGATTGGGAACACTATATATACCAACCTGTCGCAGGTTTACGGAATACGTTTCCAGGACGATTTCCTGAGGGCGAATACCGAATACTTCCTTCAGATAGCTCTCCTCGGATACATCATTCCCTCGGTATGCGCGTACGATGAGGAGTTCAAAAACAGGCTTTTGGATTTAATTGAAATGAGGGCCGTTAGAACACAGCAGCAAATGTCCTCCCAGAGCAATCCGGGTGGAGGCATAATCACCAGTTAATGACGATAGAGATGAGCAAGAGAATTCTCGGAGGAAGAGAGAAGGTCAAGGTTGCAGTCGTACAGGCCTCCCCTGTGTTCATGGACAAGGGAAAAACGATAGAAAAGGCCTGCGCTCTCATAAGAGAGGCCGGAAGGAACCACGCCGAGCTCATCACATTCTCGGAAGCCTTTATTCCGGGCTATCCCGCGTATTATACGGTAGGCTACGAAACCCCTCCCCACGAATGGGCGGACTACATGATAGCGCTCCAGGAAAATTCCGTTATCATTCCGAGTGAAGATACGAGGATACTGGGAGAAGCCGCCAGGGAAACGGGCGCCTACGTTGTCATAGGGTGTAACGAGCTCGACGACAGACCGGGCAGCCAGACCGTCTTCAATACGCTGCTATTTATAGACAGAAAGGGTGAAGTGATGGGAAGGCACAGAAAAATTATGCCGACCTACACCGAGAGGGTTTACTGGGGTATGGGCGGCGCAGGAGATATAAGGGTATTCGACACAGAGATTGGCCGTATAGGGGGGCTTATATGCTGGGAGAACCACATGACCCTCATAAGGGCTGCGATGATTCACAGGGGGGTGGAATTTCACATAGCGGTATGGCCGGGAAACTGGAAACGCGGTGAGGCCCATCTTTTAGACGCCGATACCAGCCCGGGTGGTGCGCTCTGCAACCTTCAATCATTAATCAAGGTGCATGCCTTCGAGGCAGGCGCCTTCGTATTAAGTGGATGCGGGTATCTGGATTCGGACGATTTTCCCGAAAAGTGGCACTATATAAGGGACGGGGACCACATCAATTACGACTGGGCGCGGGGCGGAAGCTCGATAGTCAATCCCGCAGGGAGGTATCTGGCAGAACCCAATTTCGAAAAGGACGCGGTACTCTACGCCGAGTGTCACGCAAATCAGATAAAGGCCGTAAAAGCGGTATTTGATTCGCTCGGTCACTACTCCAGGTGGGATATTGCACAGCTCGCGCTCAGGCAGTCGTCCTGGGAGCCGGAGACTGCGCTGAAGAATCAATCCTTGCACATCCCCGACATGCCGACTGACGAAATCAAAAGACTATCGGATGAATATGAAATCAGCGTGGAAAACTTGGAATCGCTCCTTGAGGACATCGGCAGGATAAAGATAAATTGATTCAGACCGCATGTAAATAAAGCAACCCGTTAATCTCAGACCCATATCGCCCAGCCCCCTAAACGTTTGACTATCTATCCAATTATTTCAAAGTCGGCGCAAATACAAATCCCTTGACACAAGTACAAATAAGTTATATAAACCAATAGAAAATAAAGGTGATAGCCCGCTGTGTCGTTAAAGGAGGTACGGATGATGAACTTCAGGGTGGAGTATGGAGGCTATTCGGCTCAGGAAGCAGTGGACGCCATACTGGTAATCCTCAAGAATGACGGGATTGAGATAGACGAGAAGAGTTTTACCTGGACACTCGTAGGCGCGCTCTTTGAAAAGGGTGTAATCGCGAAACACGAGTTCGAGCGCATATACCTTTCACTTAAGAACCACGAACTCAACGGCAGCAGAACAAAAGAGAGTATAATATAGGGATCTCCGCTATCGGGACAATTTTGCCATAGCAGAGTTTAACTCACTCTCTATGAGCGACCTGATTTCAAGGAGCCTCTCCCCCGTCTGGGCCTCAAATCTTAAAACGAGAGCCGGCTGGGTATTCGAAGCCCGAATCAGTCCCCAGCCGTCTGGAAATTCGATCCTGACGCCATCTATGTCGATAATTTCGTAAGACTTTCCCAGTTGTTCCTTCACATCATCCACAACCCCAAATTTTATCGCCTCAGGACAATCGACCCTAATCTCGGGCGTCGATATCGCGGCCGGGATACCGTCTAGCAGCTGAGATAGGCTTTTCCCTGTCTTCGAGATAATCTCGAGTAACCGCAGCGAAGCATAAAGGGCGTCGTCGTATCCGAAAAATTTATCGGCGAAAAATATGTGTCCGCTCATTTCCCCAGCGAGGGAAGCCTTCTCCGTCTTCATCTTGTCCTTTATCAGGGAATGCCCGGTCTTCCACATGATCGCTTCCCCCCCGGCTTCCTTAATACCGTTGAAGAGCCTGTTCGAGCATTTAACGTCGCCTATTATCTTCGCACCCGGCTCCATCGAAATAACATCCCTCGCAAATATAAGCACGAGCATATCTCCCCAGATTATACTTCCGTTACCATCAACTATCCCTATTCTGTCACCGTCCCCGTCAAAGCCGATACCCAGAGGCAGCTTTCCGCTCTTAACAGTCTTTATCAAATCGGCCAGGTTCTCTACCACAGTGGGGTCCGGGTGGTGGTTCGGGAAAGTCCCGTCGGGCTTTATGTATAGCTCTGTCACATCGCAGCCGAACTCCCTGAACACACGCGGTCCGATCATACCGATCATTCCGTTCCCGTAGTCTACCCCGGCACGGATACCCGGTTTGATATCTATATTTTCTTTGAGAAACTTGACATAAAGGTCCTCTATATCGGTTTCCCTCACGGAGCCTTTCCCCGAAGCGAAGTCTCCTCCTTCCGCAATCTCCCTGATCTTCTGTATCTGTGCCCCGAACACCGAATCCTTCCCGCGGCAGAGCTTTATACCGTTATACTCGCCGGGATTGTGGCTCGCCGTTATCATTACGCCGCCCGCGACCTCAAGATTGTAAAGTGAGAAATAAAGCATCGGCGTAGAAACCATACCTAAATCTATTACATCTATGCCCGTAGAGTTGATGCCCCGCGTCATCGCTTTTGCGTATTCCGGCGAGCTCAGCCTACAGTCCCTCCCGATCGACACGACTTTCGCTCCGTAATCCTTCATGTAAGTGCCGTACGCTCTACCAATCCTTTCAAGCACATCCTTATCGAGGTCGTCATCGACGATCCCTCTTATATCATATTCCCTGAATATCTGGGGATTTATGTATGACATAAATCTGTCCTCCGATCCTTTAGTAACTTACCATGAGTGAAAGCAATAACCCGTCTACTTAACCGGGTATCAGGCGATGCTCAAAAAATGAAGAGCTAGATAATACAACATCAAGCACACATTTAAAGGCGCTGCTTGACTTTAATACTACGGCTTTTATTCTTTTTTGCCATGATTTTCCCCTCTTTAGACGAATTCAGGAAAAAATTGAAAAAGGGCAATCTTATCCCGGTGTGGAAGGAGGTTCTGGCCGACTTCGACACACCCGTATCCGCTTTTAAAAAGATAGAATCGGGTGATTACGCGTTCCTCCTTGAGAGCGTGGAGGGAGGAGAGAAGTGGGGCAGGTACAGCTTCCTCGGCACTGAGCCGTCCGTCATTTTCAGGTCAAAGGGCGAAGATATCGAGATAACCGAAGACGGCAAGTCGACCAAGAAAAAAGGGGACCCGATCGACAGTCTGCGGAACCTCATGTCCAGGTATAAACCGGTGCTCGCCGAGGAGCTTCCGAGGTTCCACGGGGGTGCCGTGGGCTATTTCAGCTATGATATAGTCAGATTCGTCGAAGATCTGCCGGATATCAACGAAGACGAGCTCAAGCTCTGGGACTCGCTGTTCATGATTACTGACTCCGTGCTCGTTTTCGATAACGTAAATCACAAGATCAAGATAATTTACAACGCATACGTTTCTCAACCCGAAAAGGCGGAAGACACTTACAAAGGCGCGGTCAAAAAAATAGAAGAGATATTAAAAAAGCTAAGGAAACCACTTACTGCATATTTAGACAAGAAGAAGGGAATGAACGGCGAACCCGTACTTAAATCGAATTTCAATCCCGGGGACTTCAGGAAAGCCGTAAAGAAAACGAAGGAATATATCACCGCAGGCGATATTATTCAGGCGGTAATATCTCAGAGGTGGAAAACCAGGCTTGACGTTGACTCATTCGATCTCTACAGGGCACTTAGGGTACTCAACCCCTCGCCATATATGTTTTACCTGAAAACCGACACGGAAACCCTGGTCGGATCGTCCCCCGAGGTTATGGTGAGGGTCGAGGACGGCGAAGTAGAAAGCCGTCCCATTGCTGGAACGAGGCCCAGGGGAAAAACAGAAGCCGAGGACCTCGAGCTCGAGAAAGAGCTCCTTTCAGACCCTAAGGAGCGCGCCGAGCATATAATGCTCGTAGACCTGGCGAGAAACGATCTCGGCAGGATATCGGAGACGGGTACGGTCAAGGTCGACGAGCTCATGGTAATAGAGAAGTACTCTCACGTCATGCACATAGTCTCGAACGTAATTTCGAAGCTCGGAAAGGATAAGGACGCCTTCGATGTGGTCAAGGCGACTTTTCCCGCCGGTACTCTTTCCGGCGCGCCCAAGGTGAGGGCAATGGAAATAATAGAAGAAATGGAGCCGAGCAAGAGAGGAGCATACGGCGGAGCCGTCGGGTATTTCAGCTTCTCGGGGAATATGGATACCTGTATTACGATTAGAACGTTCGTAATCAAGGACGGCGAGATATTCATT
>JBIOKC010000148.1:0-4895 GCA_044451425.1 Thermodesulfobacteriota bacterium | reverse complement strand
GTTTTTAAACCCTTGATAAATTCCGACAGAAGGGCAGCACAGTCTTCAGGATGTACGAATTCGAATACATTCCTGCCTAAAAGCTCTTCAGGTTCGTATCCCATGATCTCTTTATGGTTGGAGCTCGCATACATAAACCGGCCGTCATAGGGTATCTCTAGTATAAGGTCGTGCGCGTTTTCGACGAGAGTCCGGTAAAGCTGTTCTTTTTCTCTGAGCGCATGCCCTCGGCTTTCTTACGCTCTATCATGGTGCTGATCCAGCGCCCCATTAGCCTTATAAAATCCTTGTCCGCCTTTACAAAAGGCTCCTTCCTCGGGTGTGGACTTGCAAAATTCAGCGTCCCGAAGACCGTTCCATCAATCCGCAGGGGAACACCTATATAGGACTCGAAACCGTACCCCCTGAAGAACTCTTCATTTCTATACTCTGTCTCTCTCACATGATCCATCGCCACTACGTCGTCGTTGGAAAGGGTAATTTTGCAATAAGTCTTTAAAAGTTCGCATTCCAGACCCTGCGTCACCCTTCCCATTTCATCATAGCAATATAAAACCCTGCAATTTTTACCAGTAAGCCGGCCTACTCCCGCAACTTCCATAGAGAGCAAGCCTGCCCCCGCCTTGAGAGTCTCCACGAGCTGTGTTTCGATTCCCATTCCGGGCTCGGCCGAAATCTCATAGAGTGCCCTGATTCGTTTCTCCTGTAGCGCGTGAACCTCTTCGGAGCGTATTTTATCGGTGTTGTCCCTGAGAGAGCCTATGATGCTCATAGCTTCCCCGTGCCTCAACCGAAACGCAGCGGATATTTCGGCGTCAATAGAGCCTCCGTTTACGAGTATCTTCGTCTCAAATACCTTCTTCCGGCGACAATTCTCAAACTTAAACAGTTCGCACAGCGTATCCTTCCTCATCTCGATATCGATCAGATCGGAAAACGGCCTGCCTATCCATTGCTCACGCGCCCAGCCGGTCAATTCGGAGAAAGCGGGTGTTAAGTAGGACAGAATGCCCTTCGGAGTCAGAATGAAAATAACCTCCGGGACATCTTCGAGCAGACTGTAATTGAAATTCCCGCTAATTCCGGGCTTGCCGTCATAATGAGCATGCGGGCTCTCATCGGAACGAACGTCCAGGAGATCGAGCGCACCCGGCTCTAGCCCGATTTTCGAAAGAATTTCGCGCTTAAATTTATTATTCATAATTAACAACCGTTGGTCGAAGATATTCTCACTTTATATTTTCGACAGATTCAGCCGCTTTTTTTGTATCTTTATCCGGACCTGACAACAGGCCGCGTTTCATTTTAATAAAGTAGGTACATGCAATCCGACGAGACCGTTAGGAGAAGCGAACAAACATTTTATTACGTGTTTACAGCCTGTTAACACATACGCTCGAAGATATATCGGAAGCGTGCGTGGTTGAAGACAGCTCCGGACCGAGTAATCCCGGCATGCTTGCCAATTGATTTAATCTTGGATAGGCTTTTCTTTAAATCAGGGGGTATGTAACTGATGTCCAAACTAGAAACGGTCGATCCGGAGATCTACCGCGCTATAAAGTCCGAGATCGAACGGCAGGAATACAAGCTTGAACTAATAGCTTCGGAAAATTATGTCAGCGAAGCGGTGCTCGAAGCATTAGGCTCCGTGCTGACTAACAAGTACGCTGAAGGCCTTCCGGGGAAGAGATACTACGGAGGGTGCGAATTCGTGGACATAGCGGAGAACCTGGCTAGAGAAAGGGCAAAAATGCTATTCGGCTGTGACGCGGTTAACGTTCAGCCCCATTCCGGCGCGCAGGCCAATATGTCGGTTTACTTCGCCTGTCTCGAGCCTGGCGACACCATACTCGGAATGAATCTCGCTCACGGCGGCCACCTTACGCACGGGAGCCCGGTCAATTTCTCCGGAAAATTATATAATGTAGTCCCTTATGGAGTGACCGAGGACACTAACCTCATAGACTACTCAGAGGTGAAGAGGCTCGCTCTCGAGCGCAAACCCAAGCTGATCATCGCCGGGTGGAGTGCGTACCCGAGGGATATCGATTTTGCAAAATTCAGGGAGATCGCGGACGAATCAGGCGCACTCCTTATGGCCGATATCGCCCACCCCGCAGGACTCGTAGTCGCAGGACTATATTCGAACCCTGTTCCATATTGCGATTTTGTAACGACGACAACACATAAAACGCTCCGGGGGCCGAGGGGCGGAATGGTAATGATGAAGGAGAGTCAAGAAAAGCAGATCAACAGCAGGGTTTTCCCGGGCACACAGGGCGGGCCGCTGATGCATGTAATCGCGGCAAAGGCAGTTGCATTCAAGGAAGCGCTCGATCCCTCATTCAACGAGTATCAGAGACAGGTGGTGAAGAACTCCAAAAAATTCGGAGAGTGTCTTATGGAAACGGGGCTCAAACTCGTCTCGGGAGGCACCGACACACACCTGGTGCTTGTCGATCTCAGAGAAACGGAGCTCACAGGAAAGATCGCTGAAGAGACGCTCGAGCAGGCCGGTATAACCGTGAACAAAAACGCTATACCGTTTGACCCGCGTCCGCCGGCAGTGACGAGCGGGATAAGAATCGGGACTCCGGCTATTACCACAAGGGGTATGAAAGAAAAAGAAATCGCGATTATCGCGGATTTTATAAAAGAGGCGTTAAACAACCCCGGCAACGAAAAGGTTCTTTCAAGAATAAAGGATGATGTCAGAGAGCTATGCAACCAGTTCCCAATATACAAGCACAGGCTCATCTAGATGAAATGTCCATTCTGCGGAAGTCTCGAAAGTAAAGTAATAGACTCGCGTCTCGCTAAGGAAGATACATCTATCAGGAGGCGCAGAGAATGCCTCAGCTGTAAAAGCCGCTTCACTACCTATGAAAGAGTGGAAGAAGTAGAGCTTCTCGTAATCAAGAAAGGTGGCGTCAGGGAACCATTCGACCGCAATAAGATAATCGCGGGTATGATCAAGGCCTGCGAGAAAAGGCCTATCAGCTTGGATGTTATTGAGAACTTCGTATCCGACATGGAAAGAGAGTTCCAGGAAAGGGGCGACAGAGAAGTGGAGAGCAGTGAGATAGGCGAGAGGGTGATTAACAAACTCTACGAAATTGACGAGGTCGCATACGTAAGATTCGCATCCGTATATCGCTCTTTTAAAGACGTGAATCAGTTTTTGAGCGAGCTCACTGATCTGCTCCAGGAGAAGAGCGGTCAGTTGAAATTAGGCAGCAAAACGGATTCACCTGCTCACACTTTAAAGCTCATAGAAGACAAGACCAAGAAGTAATGCTCATCGACACTCACGCGCATCTCGATTCGCTCGAAGACGTTCCCGGCTCTATTGCGAGGGCCCGTGAGAATGGTATAGAGAGCATAATAGCCATATCCTCCGATCTAACTTCTTCCAAGAACACAATCTCGATTTCGGAAAAATACGGAAATGTATTCGCCGCTGTAGGTATTCACCCGCACGCTTCGAGGGGCGCCGACGACACCTCGCTCCGGGAAATAGAGGACCTTACCGGAACGGATAAGGTCGTGGCTCTAGGCGAGACCGGACTCGATTATCATTATCTGAATTCCGAAAGGGACGCACAGACAATTTCGCTCAAAGAACATATAAACATTGCAAATCGCGCCGGGCTCCCGCTAGTAATCCATGTGAGGGACGCAGACCATGACCTAATTCAGATACTCAAATCGGAGAGGGTCTCGGACAGGACGGGGGTAATTCACTGCTTTACTGGGAATTACGAGACCGCGAAAAATTATCTCGACCTGGGCTTCTACATATCGTTTTCGGGAATAGTGACATTCAAGAAGTCTGAAGAGATACGCGACGCGGCAAAGAGAATCCCCCATGACAGGATTTTAATCGAAACCGATTCACCTTACCTCGCGCCCGTGCCGTTGAGAGGGAAAACCAACGAGCCCGCAAACGTGAAATATGTGGCGGAGACAATCGCGGAGACGAGGGGTATATCGCTCGAAGAGATAGCCGAACTCACGACCGGGAATGCCGAGAGGCTATTTCAAATTGGGAAATAATTATTCGGGTCGTGTAAAATAATATCTGCAATCAGCCAGTTACATAGAGAAACTTGCCATGAGTAAAAAGCCTGTAATCGGCATAACCATGGGCGACCCGAATGGCATAAGCCCCGAGATAGTGGTAAAAGCCGTTGACTCGTCCGATGTCAGAAACATTTGTACCCCGGTGATATTCGGAAGCAATGAAATCCTCGAGGCCGCGGCGAATCTGATGGGTCTCAAAACAAACTGTGATATCTACGATCCCTCGAATTTTAAGAAAGCCGACCTCAAGCCATGCAGAGTGGACAAAAAGGCCGGAGAAGCCAGCCTCTCCTACATACGTCAGGCGGTGAAAGCAGCGATGTCCGGCAAGGTCGACGCGATCGTCACGGCACCCATCAGCAAGGAATCGACTCACCTCGCGGGTTCAAAGTTCCCCGGGCATACGGAGATGCTTAAAGACCTCACGGGCGCTAAAGAGGCCGTGATGATGTTTGAAGGAGGGAAATTCCGCGTAGTGCTTGTCACAATCCACACTGCGTTAAGAGACGTCCCGAAGCTCATCACGAAAGATAGCGTCCTCTCGGTAATAACCACCACGCACCTCTTCCTTACCCGGAAATTCAAGATACCCGACCCCAAGATCGTGGTCTGCGGCCTCAACCCCCACGCTGGGGAGTCGGGCGCTTTCGGGGACGAGGAGATTCTTCATATTTCCCCCGCTATAGCGGAAGCAAGGAAAATGGGTATCAGCATTACGGGGCCCCTCCCGGCAGACACTCTATTTTATTACGCCAATACCGGAAAATGGGACGCTGTAGTTGCGATGTATCACGACCAGGGTCTTATTC
>JBIOKC010000147.1:0-4924 GCA_044451425.1 Thermodesulfobacteriota bacterium | reverse complement strand
GTCCTCAACTCATGCGGAGTCAGGTATCCGAGTAAATCCGTGTTCTCGATCCCTCGCGTGAGCTTACGTATCTCATTCTCGTATCCCCCTTTGCCGGCGATAACGAGCTCGGCTTTCTTATATCTGCTGAATAGAGGTATGAGATTTTGTACACCCTTTAATTTCTCTATTCTCCCCGCATATAAAAAGAAGGGTTCTTTCGGAATTACCGTTCCGTATTTGATAACAGGATCCGCGGAATATTTATACTCGGCAATAAAATTGGGAATGTGATAAACCGGCACACTTATGCCATTTTTTTCATGCAGCTTTTTCCCGAACAGGCTCGGGCTAATTATCGCGTCGAGACTATTTAACGAGTCTTCCACGAGACCCGTATACCTCCAGAGCTGAGGCGGACGCTTTTGTAGGAGCTGGCAAATAAAGCAACGAGGCTCCACACACGGCTTCCTGCCGAACCGCATCAGCACATGTGTCGGGCAAAGAAGCCAGTATTCATGGGTCGTATAGAGCTTAATTCCCTTTCCGAACCCGATTAGACTGGGCCCTCCCACGAGCGAGATGTTGTGGAAGTGTATTACATCGAAGCCCTGAGCCAGTATTTCCTCGATCCGCCGCGATTTGAAAAACGGATATCCGGTCTGCTGCGTAGCGAGCGGAGAAAGGAAACCGTATTTGCTTTTCAGCCCGTGGACCTCTACATTCGGATGGTTCTCATACATGCGGTCCGGTTCCCTCTCAGCCAATATTTTATAAGAATCAATGCAGTGAATTACCGTAACGTGATGGCCGCGCAGTGCGAGCTCGTTAGAGAGCTGCCAGACGTAAACCGCATCCCCGCCGAAACTCCAGGGAGGGTAGAAAGTCGTTATCATGCAGAACCTGAGCCGGGCGGGAATGGAATTCACCCCCCGCTTACCCTTCGTCTGATAACGCGCGGAATACCGCGCAACCGTATGTACAGGGGAAAAGTTTTCGTAAGCATGAGATCTATCAGCTTCTCGCTCCGGATGTAATAGGCGTCCACGCGCTCGAGAGCGTAGAGAGGGCTTTCCCTCGTCAATAAGCCTAGTTTGTCCGAGCACGCGCATTTAAAATTTTGCCCCGCGATTTCTAGGCTCTTCTCGTCATATCTGCCGTAAGGATAAGCGAAGGATAAGACGGGGACCCCCAGATTACGCTCGATAATGTCTTTAGACCCTGTTATTTCGTATCCGACAGCGACTCTATCAACCGCAGTGAGGTCCGGGTGCGATATGGTGTGAGCGCCGAAATCCATTCCCGCGTCCCTCATCTCTCTTATCTCTCCCCAGCTCAGCATCTCGCTTCCGCCGAGTGCTGGCAAGCGGATATTCGGATCCGATTTCTTTGAACCGCCCACGGTGAGAAATACAGTAGCCGTCAGAGCGTACTTATTCAGAACGGGAAAGGCCTGATCATGCACACTCCTATAACCATCGTCAAAGGTCACGACAAAAGATTTTTCCGGGAAGGGCTTCCGCTCACGAATTAGTTCGGCAACGTCTGTTAATTTAACCGTCCCGTACCCGTTCCTGGCGAGCTTCTCTAGCGATTTCCTGAACAGTTCAGGGCTATAAGATATAACCGAACTGCTGTCGTCTATTTTATGAAAAGTCAGGACCGGTATGTAATCAGCCATACGTATTCATATCCCACCGCTTTTCGATCAGACAGTAGTATCTAACATAGTGTGAAATAAAACAATGATTAATCTATAGAAAATAATCACCTGGAATCCGAAACAGAATCTCCAAAGCCTTCAAACGGGAGTTCATAACCGGTGTTACGTTACAATAATGTAGTATCGGAGCCATTCCGGAAATGTATACTCAAAAAAGAAGCCTTGCTGATCTATATGAATCTGTGATATGTATTATCGGCCGGTTCCCTTGAGGATATGAAGGGGTAAGATTTTAGCGGAAGCCGTAGTATAAGGCTCCCTACGGACTACGTGCAGGGTCCGGCCCTGTTGCCATCGTTCCGACATTATATCACCCCCAGGATAGGGCTGTAAGGCTTGAAACACAGCAGTTACGATAGTATTTTCATCGACATTGCCCACTCTGGGACTCACAACGATGTTTACCTTTGGTAGTCCCCCTTCCTCTTCCTCGACCAGCTGGTAATCGGTGGGATGCCCTCCGAAACGTTTCGGCAATACCTCCTCAATCAACCGCAACAGATCCGTCCCGAGAAATGTCACTCCTCCGCTCGTCAATTTTTCGTAGCTGCGTATGCGCGAAAGATGTTTTGTAAATCCAATCCCACCTAAAGGACATCCGCATTTTCGGTCTTCCAGGATTCCGTAGTCGTCGCTCTCCACGTTCAGCATAAGCTTGGGACAGCTGGGTAGTATTGTCGTGTACACAAGTGCACCGACTCTCAGATCGCCGGTGCCCAACAATTTTTGACGCTGGATCACGGCAACTTTGTCCGTGATAAGGTGTATATCGTCAAATTCCTCCGGAGTCGCGCACGCCATGCCTAGATTGCCGAGTTCGGCCATAGAGTATCGGTTTACCGCCTGACACCCCGCCCCGGATATTACCTCCGCCTTAGCTGTCGTATAAGGCTCGCCGCCGATCACGAAACAGGTGCCCCGTATGTCGAACCCTTCCTCCCTGGCGGCGATACAGGTCCTGACACACGTACTCGCCTGTGTGTCAAGGAATGCAGGCGTGCCCTCCTTTCTTTTCAGCGCCAGCCAGCGCGCAACCTCGAAGGCGCTCTCGAGAGGCGTGTATACCGGACTCGGTAAAGGCCTCGATAAAACCCTGCCGGCAAAGATGGTATAGTATGTGAAGAAAAGGAACTGCAAGGATTGGGGAGTGAACTTCAACCTGCTCGAAGAAAACCACTTTTCTACCTTTTTCCCCAATTTTGCCAGGCGGAGAAGAATATTCATGCCTGTGGTAACAGGAGGTACCTCCCTCCATATGCCGATAGGCCTTTCCTCAAGGTTAAATGCTTTCAGCAAAAAATGATTACACGCAGCGTCGTGTGCGAGCAAATCCAAATCCATGATGACACGAGTTCCGGCACCACGCGAACCGCTGCTTTGCGAATTGTAGTGTCTGCTCAGGAAGGGGTTATCAAAATCATGCGGGCCCACGTCGATTTCAAGGCCCGGACGGCGTATGGGAATACGTCTCTTGAATTCGTCGAGACTGATATAAACCCCCAGACCGTACAGATGCTCGAGACTCCCCTCGACGCCGTATTGACGCACGAGTCCTACGAGGTCGCCGTATTCAACCCCGACGTGTCTAAGGAGCTTGAGATAGGGGCTTCTCGGATTTGAATAAACTCCCCTTTCGACGATGCTCAGGAATGACTGTTCCCTTGATTCCAGTTGATTATCAAGTAACCTCAGGCACTCTGCCGGGGTTAGCGTATGACGTAGGTAGCTATTGAGCCCCCAGGCGTATCTCGCAGCCATCTTTATGCCATCCAGCATCACGGACCCCTATCATAACTTTCTCACAAATCTCAGCCAAATAAGCTCGATACGTACTCGGATATCTACATCATGGCTCGATCTTTATTTTTTTGTTGAGTGGCTAACGGGTAAGTACGGGCAATGATTTACGCGTCATCTCTTCATACAGCATGCAAGAAAGTGAGACGCAACCTCTTACCCCGTATATTCTTTTCGGAGCACCATTTTTCTCAAACGTGAATCGCTACTACTAACCGGATATAATTTTCTCTTGAGGAGCAGCTCGGCAAAATCCGTCCTACACGGTGATACGAAGGCATACATCAAGGCATAACGGGGATTCACCGCATTCCGGCTGCCGTAATGAAAGCACTGACTTGGATCCAGGAATAAGACAGTGCCGGCAGGATAACATACCTTTAACAGCTCGCTTTCGGGAACGACCGAGTACACCTCTTCATCCGTGAGACGATGGGATTTCCCCCTGGCCCTGTAGTTAAGAGCCTGTGAGACTTTTCGGGAAGTGGATTCGGGCATAAAACAGAATGGTCCGTTATCCATCGTTATATCATTGAGAAGAACAATAACATAAGCCATAGGGGTATCGTGGTAATCGGTATGGAACAGCTGGCTTCCCCTGAAGAAACCGTGCGGCGCGTCGTCGTATCCTGCCCAGGACTCATTGAATCTCAGCCCGCTGGGCATAGCAGCGGAAAGGACGGGGACGAAACCCAGGTGCTTACAGACAGTCGAAAGTACGTCTGAGGAAATCGCAAAATCCAGAAGAGACGGAAACTTCACGAATAAATCATCGATTGGAATCTCCTGGAACCAGGGCCTTCCGAAATCAGTCCGTTTTACACCTCCGCGGTCTTTTATAATCTCCCCGGCATCATCTAAGAGCCGTTTGAGGTGAGGCAGGTTCCCTGTAGTGTCCAGCGCCCAGCCGTCTTTAATTTCGCTGATCGGCGAAACAGGCAATTCGTTCTCGCGAACCAATTCATTGAAATGATGGAGATATTGATTCCGTCTGTATTCATAATACTTTCCGTAGACAAGGCGATTGTAAGCACGCGCGATTTTCATCGTATTATTCGTGCCTAACGGTCGCATGGGTTTCACAACATAATCATATTGCAGAACCCTAGCTATAGGTTTTACTGCCGTATCTATATATTTGGCTAACATCTCACTCCCCTCCCTGATTTCAAAGAAGACACAATTTCAGTCGACATCGGCTACATGCTCCGGGAACCATTGGCAATATCCTACTTATTCCCTCCTATAGTTGTAGTTGAATTGCCGATTATGAATTAAAATTCATACGAGATGAATAGACCTTAAGTACTCGCGTCTGAATTATCTCAGTCCGCAAGGGGCACTACAGCAACCAGCGCCGCTTCATCCCCGACTATGCGAGTCGTATGACCTTCGCCCGTAGTATCCACAAGCACACGGACCTCC
>JBIOKC010000146.1:0-4968 GCA_044451425.1 Thermodesulfobacteriota bacterium | reverse complement strand
TCCAGGCCGAGAGGAATGGAGCCCGGCGGAGGCCCTGTGCGTCCAGTTTATGTTGTGCTGCTGATGCTGGGGATGTTCGCCTTCGTATTCGGTCTCCAGCAAGGGCACGAATGGGGCTGGTCTTCCCCCGTCACACTCGGGTTCCTGTCCTCGGGCCTCGTGCTTCTCGAGGTATTCTCTTTTATACAGATGCAGAGCGACGAGCCCCTGATACAGCTCAAGTTGTTCCAGAATCCTGCGTTCGCCGTAGATAGCGTGCTACTCTTCTGCATACAGTTCGCGATGATAAGCATAATCGTGTTTGGTGCGATATACCTCCAGAATAACCTCGGGTTCAGTCCGCTAAAAGCGGGGTTCGCGCTGATGCCTATAATATTTTCGGTCGTCCTGATGTCCCAGATCTCGGGGCGGCTCTTCGACAGGGTGGGCGTGAAGGTCCCCGCGCTCACGGGAACGTTACTGATTGCGCTCGGCTTTTTATCACAGGCGCCGTTCCTGGAGGGGGCGGAGTTCCGGCGGATACTGCCGGGGATGATACTTATGGGACTGGGGATAGGGTTCGTAATGGTTCCGACCAGTACCGACGCGCTTAACCGCGCGGGTAGCGAATTCAGGGGGCAGGCCTCGGGAGTGGTGCAGACGATGAGGCAGATCGGGGCAACAGTAGGGCTCGCGTCGATAGGGGGTCTCGTCGCCACGGTGCAGGGGGTAGAGGTTGCCAAGGTCATTAAGGGCTTTAACGGCCCGGAATCCGTGAGGGAAAAACTCGCTCCACTCGTAGAGAGCGCGCTCGAGGGGCAGTCCGACGCAATAAGGGAGCTTTCGACGATTTCTCCCGATCTCGTTCCGAAGCTCCATACGGCTGTAGCCAAGAGCATAGCAGCTGGGTATTACTTCGCGGGCTCGGTGGTGCTGGCCGCGTTCTTCATCGCGCTCATATTCATGCGCTCGGGCAGGCAGCAGGAGGACGGTTGAGGGGAGCTTCCCTGTATCTGCCGGTCCGGTTCACTTGTTTAACCCATAGCTCACGATGCGCGCCCATCCGGGATTTCTTGTCCGCTTACTTTATAGACACAAATCCACAATTTCATATCCCTTCATTTCAACAGTTCGACATAGATTATCAGAAATAGAATAATTTCTTAAAACTATGAAGAAGAGAAGATTGAGTCTATTACCCCAACTTAATATACCTTGATAAAAGGGGAGCAATGCACTGTTCTACTCCTCTATTACCAAATCTATTTAAATCGGAACTATGAAAAATGCAAACCCTCAGAGATTTTCCATTGACTTCGTGTGTCCGGGACTTGTTTCGAAAATCTGATTTAAATTATTGACCTAGATAGGGTAGTCAGGTCAATTGTTAATAGGATAATTTAAGGTTGATTTTGAATTAACTTTACAAATTCCTGCAGCTCGATATTATTAAGATCAGAAATCGCCCAATAAGTCATACCCGATTTGTCCCAATTAATCAGGTTATAGCCCTTCTTGGATCTAGATTTCACTCTGATATCTATACCGCCTTCTGAAGGCCAGATATATAGGTTAATTAAATGCAGCTTATGTCTGTAAACTAATGACGCAACAGCCCTGTCATTCAGATAATCCAAACGACCTCCGACTAGTGTGAATCCATGATCGGCAAAATCTTGTACTTGGGGAGAGAAATCGAGCTTCCCATTAAACCATGGTTTAACCGTATGACGGTCTGACGTTGTCACATCAGTTAGGTGATCTGCCATAAGAGAGCGGACGTGACTTGTAATGATTTCATTCATCAACAGATTATCTGAAGAAACGTCAGAAAGTGTAGGTATAAATACCAGAATTATGAGAGCGGCAATAATAGCGAATGTACCAATACCAACAAGATGACTTGATAAATATGATTTTATTGCTTCGGCCTTGTCTTTCTTTAGTACTCCCTTTAGAATCATGTTTTGAAAGCCATAAGGTGGAGAATAGTACAACGAATCCGTGTTTATAGCTGACCGCAAGACCTCAAGGTTCTTAAATGTAGTTGTACACGCTGAGCATTTTCCAATATGTTTTTCAATATCAAGGCTATGTACTAAGTCCAATTCCCCATCTATATATGCATAAATAAGTTCTCGTATTTCCGAACATGTCATGTTAGAACTCTCCATCCACCACTCCACATAGGAGCTCTATAAGCCTCTTTCGTGCACGTGCTATTCGAGACATAACCGTGCCTATGGGTAGTTTAATAATTTGAGCGATTTCTTTATAAGATAGCCCCTCCAAGTCACACAATACCACCACCTCACGATACTCCACAGGCAACTCTTCGATAGCCTTTCTGATTAGTTCAGTATCCATAGCCTGTAGCAATTTAGTCTCCGGATTCAAGACATTCTCTTCTGTAGAATGATTTTCTTCATCAAAAACCGTCATGCTATCATGCATCTTCTTTTGTTTTAACCATGTGTAACAAGTATTCCGCACAATAGCGAGAAGCCATGCGCGACTGTCAATGCCACGAAATCCTTCGAAAAATTTAAATGCACGCAAATATGCTTCCTGCGCAACATCCTCAGCGTCATGTTCACTGCCGGTAAGCCAACGAGCTAGATTATACGCTGCCCTGACATGTGGGAGTATAGTCTCTTCGAACTGTGCAAGTTTATTATCTTTGCCCAATTATTCATCTCCAGATTTCAATACACCTTATACATAGGACTAATAATCTTCTCATTTTATTCCCGAATTTAAATTAACCCATTTTCGGGAATAGAAACACAGTAAAAACAGTATAGATAGGTAATGGCCATCTGAATAATGGCCAAAAATAATGCAAGGAGCCTCAAAATGACGAAAGATATTATACAGGATGATAACGAGGACGGAGTTGACCGTCGCGGATTCCTTAAATGCATGGCTTGGGCTGGTACTGGGGTGTTGTGGGCTATCAGCGCTGGGGTGCCTCAATCGTATGGTTTAAATCAGCTGGCTAAGGGTGAGGTTGGTTCTGTAAAAGGGAACCTCTTCTTCGTTCAAATAAGTGATAGCCATATGGGTTTTAATAAATCTGCAAATCCTGATGTGACTCGTACATTTCAAATTGCCGTTGATAAAATTAATGCACTGCCTGTAAAGCCGTCATTTCTCATACACACGGGCGACATCTCTCACCTTTCCAAGCCCGAAGAGTTCGATACGGTGAGCCACATACTTAAAGAAAGCCGCACGAAGGAAGTTTTCTATGTGCCTGGAGAGCATGACGTCCTCGGGGATGATGGAAAACAATATCTCAATCTATACGGCAAGGGAACGAAGGGGAAAGGTTGGTATAGTTTCAATCAGAGCAGAGTGCATTTCATCGGATTGGTCAATGTCCTTGATCTAAAACCGGGTGGACTCGGTAATCTCGGAAAGGAGCAGTTAGAATGGCTTGAGAAAGATGTGAGGGGTTTATCTTCGAGCACACCGATAGTGGTTTTCGCACACATTCCGTTATGGTCGGTATATCCCGATTGGGGATGGGGCACGGACGATAGTGCTCAAGCTTTATCATATCTGAAACGTTTCGGTTCAGTCACGGTCTTGAATGGTCATATACATCAGGTATTGCAGAAAGTTGAAGGCAATCTCTCATTCCACACTGCTATGTCAACTGCTTTCCCTCAACCTAAACCGGGTGCTGCGCCTTCCCCGGGGCCGATGACAGTACCCGCAGATAAATTGCGAAGCTTGCTCGGTTTAACTACAGTAAATTATGTCCCGGGAAATCACTCTTTGGCCATAGTTGATTCATCACTCGAATAAAGAAATCTACAAAATCAAAACAAAAATCATATCGAGACAAGACAATGAACAAAATATACTCAAAAACTTTATCATATATGTCGGTTTTTATATTTGCATTGCTTTTTACGGGCTATGGTTTTTCAGTGCAGGGTGGAGGCATGAATGATTCTGGAACTTCTGGGATGAGTGCAAACAATACTAACATAATCGGGATTGACAATTTCACCTTCAATCCCGAAACTAAGACCATAAATGTTGGCACGACTGTGACTTGGGTTAACCATGATGATATTCCACATCTTGTGGTCATAATCAGGGATAAAAATTTTCAAGCGCCAGTGTTAGATACTGATCAGGAATTTTCCTATAAATTTGTCACTCCCGGAACTTACGACTATTTCTGCTCACTTCACCCAAAGATGACAGGTAAAATTATTGTTAAGCAGTGAGGCAAAACACTTGATACTCTAACTGATAATATTTAAGTTAAGCAGATTCATCAGGAGGCATATATGTCACAAGAAACGAGGCCTGTCGCAGTCAATGCGGCTGAGGCACCCGCACGGACCAAGCCGTCAAGCTACCCTGAACCATTCGCTTCGCGGATGATGGGCAGGGAGAAACGTCCACTGGGAGATTTGTTTGGCCTTACCAACTTTGGCGTCAACCTCACACGCCTGGCGCCCAATGCGATTTCGTCTATCCGTCACTATCATACCAAACAAGACGAGTTCATCTACATATTACAAGGACATCCAATCCAACGTTACACACTGATGAAGGCCTCACGCTTCTCTCTCCGGGTATGTACGCAGGCTTCAAAGCGAGCTCCGGCAACGGTCATCATCTGATCAACGAAACCGCTGAGGACGTCGTGTACCTCGAAGTTGGCGACAGAACACCAGGAGATGTAGGACACTACCCCGATGACGATCTCATAGCTTCGCTGGTGGAAGGTAAGTGGAAATTCGTCCACAAAGACGGAACGTCATATTAATAGCCGAACCTGATATTAGTATGGTCAGGCTCAGTTCGAAATGTTAAATACACAATAATTAGAAATAGTTATATTAGCGCATATCACGCTCAGGTGCGAAATCCCACTTCTTCCGCCCGGGGTAACCCTGCCATTTCGGAAATCTCTACGATTTTCATCCTCGGCAGGACTGTGACAAAGTGGTTATAATTGTAAAT
>JBIOKC010000145.1:0-4976 GCA_044451425.1 Thermodesulfobacteriota bacterium | reverse complement strand
CGCGTATACTCCGGCGTGCCCTGCCAGGATCCGTGGAATCGTTTGACCTGGCTGCCTCCTCCTTTGGCTTCGATCACCAAAATGCGGTTGCCATCCTCAAATACACCGTCAAATCCGGAGATACCATCGGGGAGATAGCCGAAAAGCACGGCGTATCCGTTACTTCAATAAAGAGCGCCAACAATATCAGTGGCTCTGTAATAAGACACGGAGACGTAATCACCATTCCGGGCACTCCTTCGGTAAGTTTTAAAGATACGAACAACATTCCGGCCAAGAGCGGCGCGTCTACAAAATATACGGTTAAGAAAGGAGATACTTTAGCGAGTATTTCGCATATCTGCGGCGTTCCCGTAGCATCTATACAAAACGCTAACAGCCTGAACGGTTCTGTTATAAAGTACGGCCAGGTGCTCACAATTCCCGGATCCTCGGGCGTTTCTTACGCAAGCTCAGGTACGCACGCGATTGACGGCGGTACTAAAAAATATAAGGTGCAGCCCGGGGACACTCTGGCCAGCATAGCGCAAAAGAACGGCTTGGGGCTCTCCTCACTCAAGAGTGCGAACGACATCAAGGGCTCGGTGATAAGGCCGGGACAGGTACTTGTAATTCCAAGCGGCGGCTATTCGTCGAGCGGCTCATCCGGGAACGACAGCACTGCCGTTATCAGCTACCGAGTAAAGAAGGGCGATACTCTATGGGACATAGCGAGCAGACACAATGTGTCGGTCGCAAGCATTCAGAAGTGGAACAACCTGAAATCAGCCGAGCTCGCGCCCGGAACCAGCTTAACAATCTACAAATAATTGCACCACAATTTTTATTCCAGAAATCCATTTCCCCTCATCCGAACATTGTATGAAAAAGTATCAGTATGAGAAACTTGGAACGTCCTACAGCGAGAAGAAGGATATTATCAGGACCAGGCTTAACGAATTCGGTGACGTCCGCAGACACGGGGACGACGAGAGAATATTCGAGGAGCTTGCATTCTGCATCTGCACTGCCGGGGCGAGCGCCAAGATGGGGCTAAAATCTGTAGAAGCAATTAGAGACATACTGCTTCAGGGAAGCCTGAACAGCATAAGGAGGAGACTGAAAAGTATACATAGGTTCCCCAAAAGCAGACCAGTATACATAATTCATACAAGGGAATATCTGAAAAGCGAGTACGGGTTCAAGCTCCGGGACTTAATCGAATCGTTCGACGACCCCACCGAGAGGAGGGACTTCTTTGCCCGGAACAAGGACATAAAGGGTATAGGATACAAGGAGTCGAGCCATTTCCTGAGGAATATAGGCTTTCAGGGTTACGCAATTCTCGACAAGCATATACTCAATACGCTATATGAGCTCGGGGTAATCGAGAGCCCGAAGCCGCCAGGTACGAGGGACAGGTATATCGCTATAGAAAATAGACTCAGGCAATTTGCGGATGAGATTGGCATCCCCATGGACGAGCTAGACCTCCTGCTCTGGAGCGAGAAGACTGGGGAGATACTGAAGTAGGATGGAGTGTCGGTGCTCCGACTGTGCTCTGCTGAACGGATTTAAATAATTAAGGTGCCCCCTCACCGTACTACTCTCCCACAGTGGGGATAGGAAACTAAAAGAGAGAAATGGAAAATCCACGTTAGTACTACTATATAAAAGGAGGGGACAAAAAGATAAAACGAGATTGCTTCTTTGATGAATGAATTGTGACACCACCATCCTATCCTTCCACCATTGTTATGGGAAAGGAATTAAGAGATAAGAAAAAGGCGGGACCCTGAAACAAGCTCAGAGTGACAATAAATATGGGTCATCGATAAATACTTTCGGGAACGACAAAACCTTTGCCACTTGGCCGCGAAGGTCATCCGCCGGTGCGGAATCCGGGATAGAGCATCATGCCGCCGTCCACGTAAAGCACGTCGCCAATCACATTGTAGAAGGAAACAGCAACCGTCTGGAGTACGTTCTGAATCGCCCAGTTCTGGTTCCAGTTCGCAATTATAAGCGCGAGCCGCGCGGCGTCGATCTTGGCCTCTCGTCCTCCGAAATCGAACAGCAGGTAATTCAGAGAGAGGCCGACGTCGCTGTACTGCCCCTTAAACGGTGTAGCACCCTGCGCCGCCCCGCCGATTTGAGGATAATAGAGCCCGCGCGCTTCCGCCCACGCCGCCGCCGCCCGCGTGTCTTCCCATGCGACCCGGGTCGTAGGGTTGTTTACGAGAGCAACGTCCACGAGCTGAGACAGCGTGAAACTTTTGGATTCCGACTTCAGGTCCTCGGGTATCGAAGGAAGCTCCTCGGTATGAAAAGCCGCCATTAACTCTTTCTCGGAAGGCTTCCACACAACACCCGGAGCGGAAGAGGCTTCTTCGTAAGGGTTTAATTCAGGAACACCATTGGCGCATGACAATATTAATGTGGATAAGGTTATAGCGGCATACACAATCACGGATTTCGCGCTTAACAAACCGATTCTCCACACCTGATCAGAAAGATTATATTGTCAAGAAGGGTGAGTCAGAAGAAAGAAAAAGATTGTCATGTCTTGCCACTCTTACCATTCAACCTATCGGCACTCTTCTTTGCATCGATCATGGCGACAATCAACACGAGTGTTCCCGCCGAGGAGTAAATAAGCATTTTGTAGAGTAAGGTCATGTCGCCCGACAAATCCTCGGGCGAGCCCATGGATTTCATAAAACTCATGAACGGCTCATAAGCCATTATGCTGATCAGTGCATTAACAGCGAAGAAAATAAGCCCTTTTACAATCTGGTTATTGTATATCTGTCCGAGCCCAGGGAATATGCCGGACAAGATTAGAGCGAGTATCGGATTTTTCCTTTTCTTAATTTCCGCCATTAGATAAAACTATATACCGAATCGAGTGTAATGATAGTCCATTTTTCAACTCACATACGCCATCCCCGAAAAGAGGAACATGCAGCCCTCGAGAAAGGAGGTTTACCGACATCTTTCGTCAAGCCGAGGTGAGTTGGCTTTCACCCTCATCTTCGACCCATCTGCTTTAATGGGAAGGAAATAAAAGCTGGGAGCACATACAACTTAAGTTGCCAAGATGGTATGACGGTGTGAATAAAGCTTCTCAGTGCGATAAGGCCGATGAGACCAGGTTTTTCAGCTCGATGCCGGGATCGGGAGCTTTCATGAACGTCTCGCCGATAAGGAACACGTGCAGCCCATGTTCCCTCAGCTTCTTTATATCCGCACCCGAGCGTATGCCGCTCTCCGCAATGGCGATAATTCCGACGGGTATCTTCCGCGAAAGCCTAGCCGAGACACCGAGGTCCACGTCGAAGGTTCTGAGGTCCCTGTTGTTTATGCCGATTATCTTGCTGCCTGCATCGAGAGCCCTTTCGAGCTCCGCTTCGTCGTGCACCTCCACGACGGCGCTCATGCCGAGCGAATGAGTGAGCTCGAGGAGATCCTTGAGCTCGTCTTGAGCGAGCGCCGAGACTATAAGCAGCAATGCGTCGGCCCCGTAAAGCCTCGCCTCATAGACCTGATAGGGGTCAATGATAAAATCCTTACGCAGGAGTGGAATATCAACTGCGATACTTATATCCCTCAGGTATGAGAGGCTTCCCCTGAAAAATTTTTCGTCCGTTAAGACCGATAGAGCTGACGCGCCGCCTTCTCTATAGCTGAGCGCTATCTTCACCGGATCGAAGTCGTCCCTCAAGACACCTTTCGACGGAGAAGCCTTTTTTATCTCGGCGATTATCCTGACATCGCCATTATGATCGATCGCCTTATGAAAATCCCGTGGCGGCCGGACACCGCCGATCCTCCGTTTAATAGATTCGAGAGGAATTGCGGCCTTCGCTTTTGAAACTTCCTGCCTTTTATTTTCTATTATCGTATCGAGAATCATAAAACCGATTATCCGCCGACTGACGGTCTTATTTTTGCGTTATCCTGGTAAGCTCCTCAAGTTTTGAGAGAGCCTTCCCCGAATCCACGGACTCTTGGGCGCGCTCAAACGCTTCCCTTATATCGGGGCTTGTTTCCGAGACGTATATCCCGGCCGCGGCGTTTATCAGAACTATATCCCTTTTAGCATCCCTCTCCTCACCTTTTAATATCGATAACAATATGTGCGCGTTCTCCATCGAATTGCGTCCGCCCTTGAGGTCGGCGACGCTCCACCTCTTTATACCGATGTCGGCCGGGTCGAACTGGTATTTCTTAACCATACCGTCTTTAAGCTCCGCCACTACAGTTTTGCCGGTGACAGTGATTTCATCCATAGCGTCCGTGCCGTGAACTACCATCGCGCTTTTGTGCCCGAGGTTCCTGAGCACCTTGACGACCGGGTCCAGGAGCACTTCCGAGTAAACGCCGATTACCTGATGCTTCACACCCGCCGGGTTTACGATAGGCCCGAGAATGTTGAATATGGTCCTTATGCCGATCTCTTTTCTGGATCCGGCGACGTTTTTCATCGCGGGGTGGTATAGAGGGGCAAAAAGGAAAACTATCCCGGCTTCATCGAGACATTTCTCCGCAATTTCGGTCGAATAATTGATATTCACGCCGAGCGCCTCTAGCGCATCGGCGCTGCCGACATAACTTGACACCGAGCGGTTCCCGTGCTTCGCTACGGGGACGCCTGCGCCCGCGACAACGAACGCGGCCGCCGTGGATACGTTAAACGTACCCTGCCTGTCACCGCCCGTGCCGCACATGTCCACTATCACCTTATGCGAGGAGCTTATCCTTACGGCCTTGTCCAGCATTACCTTGGCCGCGCCCGTAATCTCGGGAACGGATTCCCCTTTCATCCTGAGCGCGACGAGGAACGACGAGATCTGACCGGGCGTTGCCTCGCCTTCTATCATCTCCTCGACGACTTCCGACATTTCGTCTTCTTCGAGATCGATTCTCTCAACAAGTTTGGCTATCGCTTCTTTTATCATGTCACAGCTCACCCTTTTCCCGGACCATTCTTATCT
>JBIOKC010000144.1:0-4999 GCA_044451425.1 Thermodesulfobacteriota bacterium | reverse complement strand
TTGGAAACACACCTCAAAATTTCAACTCTAGACAACTACTTGGGCACTAAGCCCGAAGTTGACTATGTAGCTGACAGAGGCTTTGTTGACTTAACTAAACGAAGATATGAAAGATTACAACTGAGCGGGCGACGGGATTCGAACCCGCGACCCTAAGCTTGGGAAGGAATTTTAATACTTTTACTGATTGTTACTCATTAGTATAGAAAATATAGAATGGCAGTATGTTACGATATTTTGAATAACCTATACTAATACATACTATATGGCATATATCGAAACAATATGGACACCTATTTGGACACCTCTAAATTCTAAACAATAAAATGCCGACTCGTGTTTTAGCCTTGAGCCGATTTGGTGTATAGAGGTGCGAAAATATGCCAACCGTTCGCTACTTATCAGGCTGGGGCACGGCCACTGTCATGCCATGACGTCGGAAGACTTCAATCATCTTCGCGCGGTCAGGCGGTCCGCCTCCGGCGGCACCGATTACTTCGGCGGCTTCGCGGAAGTACGAAGGACCCCCGAGTACCAGGCGCCGGGAGTTCTCCGTACAGAGTTCGAGCTCCAACTTAAATGGTGGGCCGGTTTCCGTGGGCTTGACAGTCAGTTCGCACAGTTCTTTATAATGACCGAACTCAATCGCGCTTCGCAGCGAACGTCTCTCCCTTATCTTGGCCTAAATTTCAGGGAGAAAACCCTTGGAATGGGAAAGCTACAGATAGATGTAAAAGCGAGTCTGCCACCTAGTCCTACTCAACTAATGTCGACCAGAAGAAATTATCTATTAGGTTCTCAGAGATTGGATTTCGTGGTAAAATCGAGACGGTTACTTAGATTGTTAAAGAAAAGTATGACAGTCAGAGAACGATGATGCACCAGAAATGGATATCGATCTGCATCTTCTGTGCGATCATCTTTGGGATTGGGGTGGGTTCCATCTTGCAGACAGCTGAGGCTCAGGGACCTTGTGAGCATATTAGGGCGGCCTGCAGGAGTGCGGGTTTTGTTCGAGGTGGCGCAAAGGGACGTAATGGACTCTGGGTGGACTGTATTGTTCCTATTATGCAAGGAACAGATCGTTCGCATAAGGCCGGCCTGCCTTTGCCGCAAGTCGATTCGCGACTTGTGGAAGCTTGCAAAGCCAAGAATCCTAGCTTTGAACAACTGAGAAGCCCTCTATCGGAAGCGGAAGATCAATCCCTACCGACTATCTCGCCTCCCGCCCCAGCTGTAAAGAATGCGCCATCGCAGGCGCTTTCGAACTCGGCTAAACGTCCCAACATCGTCTTCATCCTAACTGATGATCTTTCGGTCAACCTTGTGCAATATATGCCGCACGTACTCAAGATGCAGAAAGAAGGCGTCACATTTGCTAATTATTTCGTCACCGATTCGCTGTGTTGTCCGTCGCGCTCATCTATTTTCACCGGGCGTTACCCTCATGATACAGGTGTGTTCAGGAACGTAGGCAAGGACGGCGGTTACCTTGTATTTCGTGATCGCGGTCACGAACGCGCGACGTTCGCCATTTCTCTCTCGGCAGTCGGATATCGCACAGCTATGCTCGGTAAATATTTAAACGGGTATCAGCCCGCAGCTCATCCTGCAGCCCCAGGCTGGACTACCTGGGCAGTTGCAGGAAACGGTTATCCTGAATTTAATTATAATCTGCGGCAAGATGGCACGGTAGTGCACTATGGCAATAAGCCGGATGACTACCTCACCGATGTGCTCTCTGGTTTGGCAGTACGTTTCATCAAGGATTCGGCCGCTACGCCATTCTTGATTGAGGTCGCAACCTTTGCTCCGCACACACCATATACGCCTGCACCTCGCGACGCCGATGCATTTCCGGGACTGCAAGCGCCACGAACACCCTCTTTTAACGCCGCACCTGACAAAAACGATCCCAAGTGGCTGAGCGAGATTCCTCCGCTTACCGATGCCTATATTGCCGGTATTGACAGAGATTATCGGAAACGAGCCCAGTCGGTCTTGGCAGTTGACAAAATGATCAGCGAGCTCCAGGCAGCGGTAGCTGCAATTGGCCAGGAGAAGAACACCTATTTCATCTTCAGCTCTGACAATGGGCTGCACATGGGCGAGCATCGATTGAGGCCGGGGAAAATGACAGCGTTTGACATCGATATACACGTGCCGTTAATCGTCACCGGACCGGGAGTTCCGGCCGGCCGTACGGTAGATGAACTCGTGGAGAACATCGATCTGTGCCCGACGTTTACTGAACTAGCAGGCGCTATAGCCCCAGCAAACATCGACGGCCGCAGCATGGTGCCGTTGCTGCAGGGTAAGAAGGTCGAAGGTTGGCGGACGGCGGCGCTGATCGAACACCACGGGCCGTTAGGAGATTACCGAGGTGATCCGGACGCACCCGCTAACCTCTCCGGTAATCCGCCCACATACGGGGCTATCCGGACGCAGACATCGGTTTACGTTGAATACGCAACCGATGAGAAAGAATACCACGACCTCCTCGCCGATCCGCATGAAATGCACAATACATATTTGTTACTATCCAAGGAGGAGAAGAGTTGGTTACATGCGACGCTCGATAGGATCAAGAACTGTCACGATGCGAAGACCTGCTCGGTGGCGGAGAGTCCTGGCCATGATACGACTCGGAACAGATAGTATCCGTCTCGCTTTAGATCACGAGGGTTCAAATGAAAAGTAGCCTTGTCGTTTTGGCGAGTTTGGTGCTTTCACCGCCGGTGAGAGTTAATATTTTGTGCATTCGGAAACTGATTGTATTTCCCGACTCCGGCCTCTATACTCTCTTGAAAAGCAATATGATGAGAAGCACGAGCGCCACTATAACCAGTATGCCTATTATTATTCCGAGTCCTGCGTCACCGCCCGCCGGAATTCTATCCGCGAGAGAAGCCATCTGATGCACCTGCTCGTCACTCATTTGGTTTAGTTTTGCGGAGACCTCTCCCTTTGTTAAGCCGCGACTCGTAAGCTGCTCGGATACTATCTTGTTTTCAAGCGCCCTCCTTACCTTGAGCTCGTCTATCTCCCTCATAGTGGCTGCGTTCTTGCCGGGTTCTATCATCTGTGACTCGACCGTGGCTGCTTTGACAACTGCGGATATGAGCGAAACCGGAGTGAAGGTCATAAGAATCAGAATCAATATTGAGATCTTATACTTACCACAGAAAAGGTTCATGTATTATCCTCCCAAAATGCCTAATAATGACTGACGATTTAAAATTTTATCTTATTATTATGCCGATACAAAGCGATTTAATCTTAAGCAGCCACGAGCTAAATCCGCCCCTGCGGAATGAGCATAATACATGCGTACATGACATTATAAAAAGCCCATATCCCTGGCGCTAGGGTATGGGCTTTATTAATGAATCAGGCGTTCCCTTCCGCCGTTTCTGATTTATACTTTTTTCACTACCCGTGTATTCATAACCCTAGCCGAGCGAACATCGCGGAATCCCAGCCTTTTATTCCCAGGGTAAGGAATCCCGCGATGCTCTACACCATTGATGTATGATTAACCCCGGGACTCACTGTCAGAACGCTTTTTGCTGTTCAAGTATATTGTCGGTCGGAAGATCCTCGGCCGAGTAGACTATCTTCTCGACGTCGGGCGGTACTCCGAGCTCGGTGAAGCTAACCAGCTTCCCGTCCTGAACATCCGCTCTGATGTTGTACCCTGTAGTAAGGGCCTTCTGCTGAGCCTCCGTCACACTTATCCGATGCTCTAACCGGGTGCCCGCTTCGACCATTTTCATCGTATGGTCACCTACTAGCGTGACCGTACCCTCAATAGTGCCGGACGAGCCTTCCATATACTGCGGTATATACTGACGGCGCTGGAGTTCGTTCTCGTCCTGCTGGGCGATCGAATCCTGCATCTGACTGCGGAAGTCCTTCTTTATGGCATTCGCATCAATCCCGTTGTTTTGAATCCGGGCGGGCTGGCTCTCATAGTCGCCATGCGAGGGCGGAGCCGGTGCGAGTTGTGCATTCGACGAAACGCCGAATCCTGCCATCGCCACAAGGAGTCCTGCTGCTGTATAAGTCAAGATCCTTTTCATGATTCAACACCTCCCATGTGTAGTTGTGAAACGATCTTAAACACTCATTATGGCAACAGGCGTGCCAAGATTCACCAAAAAATAACTGCGTGTGAATGCAGACAGTTACGGCTGATAGGTAAAAATTTCCCCCCTTGCCACGGAATTCATTTGTATAAATTTAAACAGTGCGAGGTGTATTAGAAGAAACAATACAATAGCATAGCGGAAATTAGATATATGTCAGTCTAATACTGCTCCCCAATAAGAAGCTAGTAGAATTAAGCTTGTAAAATATCCTGTAAAACACAGTGGGAGGTGAGCAATGAATCGAAGGAGATGGGATTCTAAAATAAAGACCAAGAAAACGCTAAAAGGTTGATCTTGCAGCCCAGGACATCACGATAAAATTTCTGAATTTTGTCCCGATCTTGTCGCGAAACTATAACCGCCGAATGGTTTGCAAAAATTATGTTGCTCATGCTACGGCTCATTTAGCCGAAGATTTTTCGCAATCCTCCGGCTTGACGTCGGCGCTCAAAACAGCATTCCCTGTTTCAAGCAGCGATTTGAGATTGGAAAGAACTTTCGGCCAACCACCGGAAACAGCTTCGATGAATTTCGATCCCGTCCGATCTATGCTGTGCGTGACCGTCAGCTTGACTGCAGCATCGATAGGCTCAATCTCAAAGACGCAGCGTGAATAGCCATCGGCTTTAAACTCCGGCTTCCATTCGTTACGCCATTTGATGACAAGGCGCTTGGGCGGATCGCTCTCGATAATCTCGCCGGCATCGGCAACTTTCCCATCTGCGTAAACCAGTTTCCACGGCGAGCCTACCTTCCATTCGCACTCACAATGTACACCGAACCAGTATTGCTTCATGAATTCGTGGTTGGTGAGAGCGTTCCACAGTTTTTCAGGTGTGGTTTTGATA
>JBIOKC010000143.1:0-5019 GCA_044451425.1 Thermodesulfobacteriota bacterium | reverse complement strand
GGGGTATGAAATGGCGAGAAACGGTTATCCTTGGGATAAGTATCCTCCCAGCTATCAGCCGGTTTCCAGTTCTAGTACTCAACCTGTTACAGATAATTCTTCATTTCATTAGGAGCGCGGAGATAAACACATAAGTTGCATCAAACTGTACGTAGTAACTGGGACTAATTGAATAAGTAATAGATTTTAATACAAAAAGCATATTCGGTATATATGGATTATTAAAATGGATCACTTTCAGTTTGCCGGTTAGTATGATGTGATCTGCCGGAATCATTTCAGTCATTAGATTATCACTCTCTCTGTTACGACGTCTGATGGATCGGGTACCTGAGCTCACTTACTCCAAGACCGCCGTAAATCTTCTTCCGGTTGTTGAAAGTAGTCTCTGCTACTCATATCTTCCGGCATACTTCAGATACTTTTGTGCAGGTCTCAGCTTGACATTGGACAAAGGCCATTTGCTCCTCGGTGAATTTGGACTTCTTTATGGCAAAATCCCTCCTCTTAAATTGTGTTATTTTGCCAGATTTCTCTACTTTTAATTGGTCAAGTTTTAGGGGTGAAGGCAATATCACTTAACATTATTCTTCAGATCCGTCAGGAATGAATTCAATATATCGCCGAGAGCTGTATTCCAGCCTTTCATCAGGTCGTTGGGAGTCTTCGACGATATCGGTATTTCAGAAGTATATGTTTTTCCGAATACGATTGCCGTATGGTCATTGTAACTGCTGTCTGTAACATATTTTAATAATACGAATTGGATCTGCATGACCGCTTTGGGTGAAGACCTATAATCACCGTAGAGCTTTACGACGTCGGCCTCAATAAAATAGTTCGGACTTGCTTGTGATACGGAACCTACGACATCCGTAAAGAGCCCCGCATCACTCAGCCAGCTTATCGTCAATTCCGTAAGCATAGGGCCCGGCGGTCTGAAGAATTGATTGTAGAAGTCCGATTCGTAGCTCAGATCACCGGTTCTGTAAATAAAATCCTTGCCTGTGCTCCCGGGGGAGACATTAAAACTATAAACTCCCGCTATAGCACCTTTAACGGGCGGGATTTGTTTCGTTACACTCGGCACATCGAACATATAATATTGCCTTTCTGGATAGCTCTTACTCAAACCCCCGCAGCCAGCTAAGAGGAGAAAAAGCAATACCGTGGATGAGACGTTCATATATAAATTCAATTTCATTTTTTGTTCTCCTCAACCTCGGTGTGGGGCGGCGGGTTTCCAAAAATAACCCACGAGGGGTATTTCTTCAATAAATCCAGTATCTCTCTCGCATCCTCCGAAATTCTCTCGATATTCTCCATCGTCATTTTCAAGTTGTACTGTCTGGTCAAAACAAAGCGGTTGGTCTGGTTGATAGTACTCTTCAGTTCGCCGGTAAGCGCGGTGATATTGGCGAGTGTTTCCTTTACGTCTTTGCCCTTCATGGTCTTGTCGAGCTCCATGGTCGTGCTGTTGACGTTCTTTACAAGCTCTCTCAGGTCCTTGCTCAGTTCTCCTACCTTAGCCTGCTCAACGGCGTTATTCAGTGATTTCACCAGTTTTTCTATATCCAGCGAAATTCCTTTGAAGTCGACACTCTTGATGCTTTGCGTAAGCTCCGCTATGGTCTCGGTGATCTGCGCGAACGTCCCGGGCGCCGAAGGGATGTATATGTACTCAGGCTTCCAATCGTGTTCAAGCGGAGGGTAACGGTCGGGGTCGAGATATACTGCGCTCAGGAATGCGATTCCCGTGATACCCTGGGAAGCAAGCTGGAGCCTGAGCCCTTTCTGTATCATTTTCTTAAGGCCTTCTAACCTTTCTTTAGGGCTCTGAAAGAGCCGCCTCTGATTCTTCCCCGCTACCCTATTGCCGTAGATCTCTGCCCTGACCAGGACATATTGCCTACTGGTATCATACTCGTTGAACACGAATTCGATCGAGCTTACGTTCCCTATCTGTACACCCTGGAATTCGAGAGATGCCCCAACGGAAAGTCCCTCGACAGGCTTATCGAAGTAGGTCTCTACAGTGATCTTTTTCTCGAAGAATTTACCCCCGCCAAAGAATATTATCGCCCCTGCGAGAATCAGGAGACCCAGTATGACGAACAATCCTATTTTGAAGAAATTGGGTTTCTGGCTCATATACTATTTTCCCCGCCTCTGATTTTACATGCCGAGCTGCTCATCGGTCTGTCTTCTGAAAAATTTCTGGACTACCGGAATGGTAGAATTATCTCTCAGGTATTCGGGCTTTCCCTCGGCTATTATGTTTTTAGTGCTCTTGTCCAGCATAATAACTCTGTCGGCAATGTTGTAAATACTATTAAGTTCATGTGTTACAACTACAAACGTTACGCCGAGGCTCTCCGAGAGTTGAATTATCAGCTGATCGAGCTCAGCCGATGTAATGGGGTCAAGACCAGCCGAGGGCTCGTCTAGAAACAGCGCCTCTGGGTCAAGAGCCATGGCCCTCGCAAGAGCAGCCCTCTTTATCATACCTCCGCTAAGCTCGGAGGGCATCTTTCGCTCGGAGCCGTTTAATCCAACGAGCTCGAGCTTCATCCTTCCGATCAGGTGTCTTGCCTCACTGTTGAGATCCGTATACTCCTCTAGCGGCAGCATCACATTCTCAAGAACCGTCATGGACCCGAATAGAGCCCCTGACTGGTACGCAACTCCTATTTTCTTTAGAATATCGATTCTCTCCTGCCCTTCAGCTTTCGTGATATCCTCACCGTTAATTATTATTTTCCCTTTAGCGGGTTTGTTGAGCCCGATCATGTGCTTCAGGAGTGTACTCTTCCCGCAGCCGGAGCCCCCGAGTATGACGAATCTCTCGCCCTTATTAACGTCGAACGAGATATCGTCGATGATTACCGTATCTCCGTATTTAGCCGTGAAATTTTCTACCTCTATTATTGCGTTACGATTATCGTTCATTTTAGATTCCAATGATGTAATATATTACGCCGAAGATTCCGTCTAGAACTATCATAAGTATAATACCCACTACTACTGCGCTAGTCGCTGCGTCACCCACTGCAGAAGGACCCCTCGAAGCCCTCATTCCGGACAGGCAGCCAACGCCGGCAATGAGCACCGCGAAGAATAATGTTTTGAAAAGTCCCGCGAGCAGCATGACGTACGTCCCCGAAGCTGTAATTTGGTTTATATAGGTTTGGACGGTAAAACCCATCGAAAGTATTACGACTAGCCCTCCCAGGAGCCCAAAGAGGTTCCCGAAAACGGTTAGGAGCGGGAGCATAAATAGAGCAGCCAGGACCTTAGGGACGACCAGGAAATTCACGGGGTCGAGGCCCATGGTGTCGAGTGCGTCTAACTCTTCGTTCACCTTCATAGTTCCGAGTTCGGCGGCGAATGCGGATCCACTCCTGCCGTTTACGACGAATGCGGTCATCAGCGGACCGAGCTCTTTAAAATAGGCGATGACTATTAGGTCGGCGACGTATATCTGGGCACCGTATTGCTGCATCGGTATCGCGGACTGGAATGCTATTACAAGGCCGACCAGAAAATTTACGAGAGCGATTATCAAAAGCGAGTTAGCCCCAAACTTCTCGCATGTTATGAATACATCATTCCACCTCACACTAAGCGGGTTGAGTAAGGCCTTCACGAGCCCGACAGTCACGCGACCGGTAAAATAAATATGCACCCTGAGTTCTTCAAGCAATTCCCAGAACGTCTTCCCTACCCTTTCTATTACTCCTAGAGCCGGAGGTTTCTCAGCCCCCTCGGGTTTCGCTAGTACGTCGGGTCTAAACAGCTTGTAGAGCCTTTCGGTGTCCGGGCTTAGCCCCCTTAACTCGAAGACACCCCCCTTATTCTCCTGAACGAGCTTCAGCTCGATAAGAAGCGCTATGCCCGAGGAGTCGCAGTAGTCGATTCCTACCGCGTCCAAGATCAGTTTACGTGGGGTTGATTTTTCTAATTCGTACGAGGAATCTTTCCAGATCTTTCCGGTCGTATACGCATCAAGGCGTCCACTTATTTTCAATACTAGTGTATTGTCCGATTCTTTTGTAGCCTCGACTGTGGGAAGGGACAAGATGTTGCTATGATCTTTCATATAATAGGCGGATATTCGACATCTTCCAATTAACTACAATCCTCTCTCACCGCTCCCCACTGGAGCTCACTAAGGTACGGACCCCTCCAATCTTTCCACAGGAAGCTATTATCCACTTGCTCCATTAAACCAGTGTTCTTAACTGCTTTATTCAGATTACACCCTTCAGAAATTACCGATTTATAAGTTAGGAGTTTAATGCGGCCCAATTATATCAGGATTCAAGTGAATAGGCAACTTAGTGTACTGGTTCAGGACATATGAGACAAATTAGAGGAGTATGAGGGGCAATTGGAATGAATAAAGTGCCCTAGAACAAAAAAGCGTTTACAGGACGTGACATAAGTAGGTAGAAGGAGTCATGGTCTTCCGGTTAAGATTGATTTAGCCAAAACAGCTTAACAATAGGAGGAATAACCATGATTCGGCAACACTATTTCATATCGAGAAAGCTCAACATACTTGAGCTTGGGCAAGTGTTAGGAAACATCTCAGAAGCCTGCCGGAAGTTGGGAGTAAGCCGGCAAAACTATTACGACATAAAAAGAGCTAAAAAAGAAAACGGCCTCTAGGGGCTTTTAGAGGAGTCCCGGAGAGTCCCCCCATATAGTCGACAGAGTCTCCCTGGAAGTAGATCAGAAGTTTATGGATTACTCTTTGGAGTTTATCACCCACGGGCAAGTCAGAGCAGCCAATGAACTTAAACGGCAAGGTATACAGAAAAGCCCTGGGGGGGTAAGGAGTATCTGGCTCCGCCACAATCTTCAGACCAAGCATCTTCGTTTAAAACGGCTCGAGAAATGGACAGCAGAGAATACAGGCGTCCTTACAGAATCCCAGGTTAAGGCTCTGGAAGCTGCCAAAGAGGAGAAAGAAGCCCACTGGGAGATAGAAAGCCACCGTCCTGGTTACCTTATAGC
>JBIOKC010000142.1:0-5045 GCA_044451425.1 Thermodesulfobacteriota bacterium | reverse complement strand
CGGATATGCTCAAACCCCCAGTTAGAGGTGCTCTGGTCACGGGCATAGGACTTTTTCTCATACAGCAGTTCGTCGGTATTAATACCGTTATGTATTACGCGCCTTCCATATTCGGGGAAGCAGGCATGAAATCGCCGGATACCGTAATTCTAGCCACTGTAAGCGTGGGAGTAGTGAATGTACTTGCGACATTCATAGCCTTGTGGCTCATAGACAGAACGGGCAGGAAACCGCTCCTCTACGCGGGCCTCGGGGGCATGCTTCTTTCCCTGACCGCCATCGGGGCAATTTTCGCGCTCAGGAATACGGGCGCAAGTCTCGAAATCGGCGGAGCCACAGTGTTTGCAGTATGGTTTTATGTTGCGTGCTTCGCTTTCTCTACAGGGCCCGTCCCCTGGCTGGTAATGACGGAAATTTTTCCCCTGAGCGTAAGGGGACGCGCCGTGAGCATTGCAACGATGTCGTGCTGGGGAGCGAATCTGATTGTATCTTTTTCCTTCCTGCCTCTCCTGGAAGCTGTCGGAGCAACCTATACGTACTGGCTGTATGCACTCGTAAGCCTTTTGGGGATCGTATTCGTATGGCGTATGGTGCCCGAAACGAAGGGAATGACTCTCGAAGAAATCGAGGAACGACTCCTTAAAAGAAAGAGGCTGAAGCGGTGACCGCGTAGAATAATAGGGGGGGGGAATATAAACCTGCCGGAATCAGGACTTCCCGTCCATCTCCTGAAAGACCTCATTCGCCAGCCTTAGGCCCGAGAGCGCTGCCGGAAAACCGGCATAGACGAGCACCTGAATAAGCACTTCCACAACCTCATCCCTCGTGCAGCCGCAATTGAGTGCTCCCTTTATATGGACCTTCAGCTGATTTGGGGCCGTCCCGAGAGCCGAGAGAGCGGCGACGGCAGTTATCTCGCGGGACTTCATGTCTAGCCCAGGACGCGAGGAAATCTCGCCGAAGACGAATTCCATAAGATACCGCACCATATCCGGCGCTATATCGTTCAGGCTATCCGCTGTCCTCTTTGCGGCGCCCGGGGAAATTTCTTCTAGCTTTTGCACGCCGCGTTTATATTTATCATCGGGCATATTATCTCTCCCTAACCCGGAACATCGACTTTAAATCCTTTTTGACATATGCTTGAAAAGATTTCGGGCAAAGCCTATACTACGGTTTTTCATTCAGTTTGTAAAGGGGAACAAATGCTCATAGTCATAGCGAAATTCAGAACGAAACCCGAGTGCCGAAAGAATATGATAGAGATGTCCAGGGAAATGCTCGAGCCGTCCAGGAGAGAGGATGGCTGTATCAGTTATGAATTCCTCCATGACCCCTTCGACCCGGACTCATTTACCTTTTATGAGAAATGGAGAAGCCGAAAGGACCTCGACCTCCATTTCGAAACGCCTCACTTCAAGGATTTCGAGCATACATTCCCCGACTTGATAGACGGACCCGAAAATGTGGTCGCTTATGAAGTCGCGAGCGAAAACGTTTTAGCGTAATTACTGCTGATTGGAAAGTACAGAGCCAATCCTATAAGATAAGATCCATGCGCTTCAGGTATTTGCTGATAATCCTCTCTTTCCTTCTGATAACGGCATGCGGTAACAGCAATCAAACCCGTACGGGCAACGCTGCAAGAGACACGATTAACGTGAACCTGGGCAACGAGCCTCCCACACTCGACTGGTCGCTCGCCACGGACAGCACGTCCGTCATGGTAATCAATAACATAATGGAGGGTCTCACAAAGTTCAGCGACGATTTCACCCCGGAGCCCGACCTCGCGGAGAGCTGGAATATCAGCAAAGACGGGAAAACCTATACATTTAAAATCAGGGAAGGGGTTAAATGGACGGACGGGAAGCCGCTCACCGCCGGGGATTTCGAATATTCTTGGAAGAGGATTCTCGACCCGGCAACTGGAGGAGACTACGCCTATTCCCTTTACGATGTCGAAAATGCGGAGGACTATAACACGGGGAAGATAAAAGACCAGGACCTAGTCGGCGTAAAAGCGCTCGACGACAATTCTCTCGTAGTGAAATTAAGGAGACCTGCTTCATATTTCCCCAGCATGCTTGCTTTCATATCGACATTCCCCGAGAGGAAAGACATCATCGAGAATCACGGGCAAAAATGGACAGATCCTGAGAACATCGTGACACTTGGACCATACAAACTTACTTATTGGAAGCACCACGATAACGTAATCCTCACGAAAAACCCCGGCTACTGGGGAGAGCAGCCTAAGATCGATAAAGTAAGAATGATAATGAACGAAAACCCGTCCTCTGCCCTCGCCCAGTACGAGAGCGACGAGCTCGACTATGCGGACAGCAAGAGCATCCCGCCCCTCGAAGTGCCGAGGCTGAAGGACCTTCCCGATTTTACGACCGCGCTCCAGTTCAGAGGGAACTACATCGCTTTTAACGTGAAGAAACGTCCGTTCGACAATCCGCTCGTGAGAAAAGCCTTTGCCGCCTCCATAGACAGGAAGAGCATTGTTTATCTTCTTCAGGGCGCAGGAATCACGACGAAATCCTGGATCCCCAAGAACATGCTCGGCTACAACCCCGACATAGGTATAGACTTTAACCCCGTGCAGGCGAGGGAGTGGCTTAAAGAAGCCGGATACCCGGGCGGGAAGGGATTCCCGACCGTCAGGTTCCTATGGCCGGATGTTAGCAATAACAGAGTGATCGCCGAGGCGCTTCAAAGCATGTGGAAGGAGTATCTCGGAGTCGAGGTCGAGCTCATGAACGAGGAGTGGAAAGTGTACCTGAGCACGATTAATACGGACCCACCGGAGATCCACAGAGCCGGCTGGGGGGCGGACTTCCCCGACCCGCACAACTTCATGTCGTTATTCACCTGTTATTCCGGGAATAACAGGACCAGGTGGTGCAACAAAGAATATGACACTCTGGTTGAGAAAGCTGCACAAGAGCCCGATCCCGGAAAGAGGAAGGTGCTATACGATCAGGCGCAAAAGATACTCCTTGAAACCGATGCGCCCATCGCGCCCTTTTATATATCGAATCAGCAGAACATGATAAAACCCTATGTAAAAGGGCTTAAGCCGAATCCGCTCGACCTGGTTTTATACAAGAACGTATATTTCCAGGACAAAGTGGCAGACAAGAAGGAAACCTCTAAGTAGAGCCGGGTAGTCCATTGAGGTAGAGAGCCCGGCCCATGTAAGTTTTCAGAGTGATCCAAAGTCACCGCATAAGCCCGAAGCCATTGCAAGCTAAATACTCATTTCAGGAAAGAATCAGCCCTTGAAATATGGAATGATTTCCTTCGCATAAGTCTTGAGAGCCTTTTCCGGGTCGGGGCTGAACCTGTAGAATAGCACGAAGTGCCTTACGCCCTTGTTTATGTATTTCTCGATTTTCTTTATACAATCCTTCACAGACCCGGTAATCGTAAAATCCAATATGGCTTCTCTCGGAAAGAACTGCCCTATCTGCCTGAACTTCTGTCTGCCCGCTTCGTCCTGAGGAATGACGTTGAAATAATTAAGGCCAAGGTATTCCTCGGGGATCTTGACGTCGTATCCGGCTTTCTGGAGCTGTTCCTGCATTACGAGCACGTATTTAAAGGGCTCAAGCGTCTTATAAGCCTCGTCCTCGTTCCTGCCGAGAGACGTAAACACCCAGAGAGCGGGGTCGATTTCTTTCATCTTGCGCCCTGCCTCCTTCGCGCTCTCCTTTATCAAACCAAGATACTCGGCGTAGAGCTTCGGGTTCAGGTCTATCGGAAGCCAGCCGTCGCCCAACTCGCCCGCGAGCTTCAACCCCTTCGGGGTATGGGTAGCTATGTAGGTCGGAATCCTGTTCCTCTTGTAAGGCTTAACCTGTAGGAACGCGTCCTTCATCTGGAAGAACTCCCCCTTATAATCGACCGGCCCTTCGGCGGCCCATAGCTTCTGCATCACCTGCATCGATTCCCTGAGTCTCGTGAGGGGCTTGTTCCATTTTATCCCGTAAGCGTCGAGGTTCATGGACTCTCCCACACCGAGCGTAAGGGTGACCCTGCCCTTCGAGAGGTGGTCGATGGAAGCGAGTCGCTGCGCGAAAACAGCGGGGTGCATCCTGTGTGGGTCGGAAACCGTGCCGAGACTGATGTTCTTTGTCATAATCGCTGCCGCTGTCGCTATCGTCCACGCCTCATGCGCTTCGGTCGGAGAAACAAAAACTACATGGTCCGGATACCACACGGTATCAAATCCGAGCTTGTCGGCCATTACGGAAAACTTGAGAAGACCGTCCATATCGGCCCCAGGCATAGGAGCGGACAGTCCGAATTTTATATCTTTAGCCATTTTTACACCTCGTTTAAGATAGTGCTTCTCATTATAAACCGAAGCCGCTGAAAAACACAATACTTCGCCAATAATGATAGAAGAAACCGCCGGGATAGACCCATCAGGTCAGGTTAAAACGAACAGCCGGTGTTATAATAAGTCCTCACCCGTCGAAAAAAGGAGGAAAAACCATGAATTTCGGTGTAGGACTATTCGGCATGCAAACCCACCATGAATTTCCCTACTCCCATCCCGAGCTCTATAAAAACACGCTCGAGCAGGTAAAGCTCGTGGAAGCCGTGAACTTCGATTCCGCATGGATATCGGAGCACCATTTTCTGGACGACGGATACTGTCCATCCCCGGCGGTTATCGCCGGAGCCATGGCGGCTGTGACTTCGAAGATCAAAATAGGCTCCGCGGGGATAATACTACCCCTCCACAACCCGGTCCGGGTAGCTGAGGATGCCGCTGTCGTCGATAATACATCGAACGGGAGGTTCAATCTGAGTGTGGTCCTCGGGTACAGATAGGAGGAGTACGAAGGTATTGGGGTACCTATGAGAGAGCGGCCTTCGAGAATGGAGAATGGAAGAGGGTATTCAGGTGCTGGAGAAGGCGCTCAACGGGGAAAATTTACTTACGAAGGGAGGAGGTACAGATTCGAGAACACGAAGGTTACCCCGCGTCCCGTACAGAATCCGATACCAATATACATAGGGGCTTT
>JBIOKC010000141.1:0-5062 GCA_044451425.1 Thermodesulfobacteriota bacterium | reverse complement strand
GAAGAAGATTAAGTTTCTGCGGCGGGTGCCGGTAGATCCCATGACGAATACGCGCGATTGGGGATTCCGGAGCATGCAGGACGACCCTAAGTCTCAGAGTTGGGGGCGGCAGAATATCTTCGATGTTTATAGCAAGAGTACGGATCGGGCTCGGGATGGAACGCCTTATGCGGAGTGGTGAGGAACGAGAAAGAGCCCGGGGGGGGGCCGTTTTGGGTAAGGGATAAGCGGGGAGTGGTATCGAAACAGATAGTCGAGTCGGCGCAAGTAGATATGAGCGCTCCCGGACAAAAGGCCGTCTGGGAATCCTCGACACACTTCAACCCGGTCGATATCGTATTCAGCCTCAGGGACGATATGGGGGGGACGTATGACCTGCATGAGTTCGTGGATCCGGACGCAGGCTTTATATCTGTTAAGTCCAGTTACGGTAAGGAGATAAAGGCGCTCGAGCTCCCCGGACTTTGGAACGGAGCCATGGCCCGATGGAACACCGTTTTCGTCGAGGTTCCGCTTATTACTTTTAACCCCGTTAAGACCGTCTTCGACCTCCTTAGGCCCGAACACCAGCCGAAGCTTTGACCCCTCTTTTATCGAGCACCGTGTACCCCCTGATCGTATCGGGTGTATTATTAGTCAAATGATGTGGAGAGATCCGCATCGGGGGACCTGCCGTATGCATGGTAAATGGTATCAAAAGCAAGTCGTCTATGTCGATCCCGATTTCATGGATCTTATACCTTCCTTCCTTGAAAGCAGACAAAAGGAGATTGGCATAATCAGGGAGTGTATCGCTAGGTCCGACATGAAGGAAGCGCATAGGCTCGGTCACGGGATGAAGGGCGCGGGCGCCGGGTACGGATTCCCCGAGATAAGCAGGATAGGAAAGATCATCGAGGAAGCCTCGAAGACGGGAAATACCGGGGAGATTGAGAACGCGCTCGATTTGCTCGGTGAATATCTCTCCGTTATCGAGGTTGTTCCGGGCGTCGGGGAACTCGAGGACTGACGTCTGCCCCGAATCGCTATTTAATTCACTCCATATTACCGGTTAAAATACCGGATTATGCCCGACACCGGAAGCACGATAAGACTGGAACTCGATGTCGTTCTGCCCCGTGATTTAAACGAAGCAGCACGCGCATTCGACGACGCCCTCCGTATTATAGATGCGCTGCATAAGAATCAGCTCTCGAGGGAGCTTACTCTATCGCTCGAAAAAAGTCTCTGGAACGAGATTACCGAAAGACTGAGAGCGGGCTCGTCGGATCTGCCGGAGGAATACCGGGACAGATATGACGCGGGCGTATCCGCTCTCTGCAAAGGCATATACGACCTCTTTCTTCTCACCGCCGGCAGCGCCGAGAAGGGGAAGGAGATCGAGCTCGTAATCGGCAAGGTGTTCTCTTCGGAAGGGGAGGGCGAAAGCTATTATTCGGGCGCGGCGGGTGTGGTAAACCGTGAGTACGACGAGCTGCTGTCGGAATATGACGTCAGTCTCCCGCTTTTTACGGAGTCGCTTTTGACTTCACGAGGTTACAGGGGGAAGATTCTTCAGAGCGATATCCCTCTAATAAGGTGTCTCAATGTCTTCTCGCTCTCGGGCGGGCTCAACGTCAAGCACAAGCCTATATGCGTATTCTTCTCGGGCGGTACTAAGGAGAACGTTTCCTCGCTCTCGCGGATGACCGTATTCATTAATCTCTACGCTGCAAGGTTCAAAGAGATGACGGAAAAGATAGCGCTCCGTTATCTCGCGGGCGCCGAAGCTCTGACCGAGCTCACACCCGATGAAACGGCCCGGCTCCTGCTGATATGGCTCAGGGGGCACGACGTCGGACATTTCATCGGCGCCGACAGGCTCGGCAGGGTGATGTCCGAATTCGACAGGGACTATATGATTCTGCACGAGCTTAAATCCGATATGATTTCGCTCTACAACATGAAGCACCTTTCGGACAGGCTTCTGAGCGGCGGGCTGCTCCACAAGGCGTACCTGCTTGCCGTCGCCGAGATGCTGAGGTACATGAGGAGGGGAGGGTTCGTCAATCACCCGGACACGGGCTCCGCCTATCTTGCGTACCGTCACTTCAGGGACAAGGGAGCTATAAGGCACGACCCCTGGGAAGGGAAATTCATTGTGGACATGAAGACGTTTGAATCCGTCGTGGACGAATTCGCCTGGGACATGGTCAGGCTTTTCGCGGACGGCAACGAAACGAGGGCGAGGGGGTACGTCAACAGCTGGGGTTGGCTAGGAGTGGAGGAGACGGACGGTCTCCCGCGCGGATGTCCGGAGGAGCTCCGGAGGATGATCGCCGACGCCGATTTCCCTCACTACATAGAATATATTTTCACGACCCGATGCGGATGAGGCGCATTTTTTACCGGCATTGCATCACGTTGCGTAAGAGCCTGTTTGCCTCTTTCAGCCAAGGAGCCTGAGTATTTCTTCGGAGTATTCCGAGTCTCTACCGAAGATGTAAAACCTGAGCGTGGCGCATTCCCTTACGAGCTCCTTCGCGAATCCCCTCTCTGCGTTCTCCTCCAGGAATTTGCCAATCGTCTCATCGCCTGGCGAGTGGTCTTTCCGGAATAGGCCGGCGCATATCCTCATAAGCCTGTCGGGGATCGTGTTCGAATACTCAGGCGGACTCGCTTCGGTAAGAAGAGACAATTGTCTCATGCCGTTCAGGTAAATCCTCATATATAGTCCGTATATCTCTAGAATGAAAGAGAATTTCTCCGTAGTTCCGAAGTTGTTTTGAAAAATCTGCCCCTTCATCGCCGCCGCTGACTCCCTCACCCTGTCGGCCTCTCTTTTCTTTATTCTGAGAGAAGAGGTACAGAGCTCGGATACGTTCTCGTCGAACCCCTGCGGTAATGTGCGCTGGCATTCGGCCGGCCGACCGTAGAGCGTCTCTGACGAAATCCTCAGCAGCGCTCTGATAACGAGTGGTTTTCTCGATGAGCCGGGTCTCGGTGTTTCCCTGCGTTTCCTGGTGAGGATGTCGGTGCCCAGCACGCGGAAGCCTATGGGTTTCCTTGCCGCCGTCTCGACGTCGGGAGAGTACTCCGCCCGCATTTCCCTGAGCCTCCTGTCCTTGTCGATGAGATGGTTCAGCTCCCTTATAAGCTCGTCGAGATATGCCTCCTCTTCTTCTGCCCGATAGGGGTCTTCGCATGACGCTGCATACTCGACGTTTCGCGCGACCTGCTCTACTACGAACGTGTCGTTCGAAAGGTGCGCCAGAAAAAGCGCTATGTTAGCGTTCTCTTCGTTATCGAGATTGCCGAATATTCTTTTCACTTCGTCCCTGAGTCTTTCCGAATGGAGGTTCCGGGCAAAGTGGAGGGCCGAGAAGTAGTGGTAGATGTATCCGTATCTGAATTCGTATCCCGATTCTCTTTCCGCCAGCGTATGGGATTTTAAGAGCACGGATATCGATTCTTCAACGTTAATGGGAGAGTGAGGGGAATCAGCCGAGAGGGTTTCGATTAACGTCCAGATGTCCCTCCGCGATATCCAGCGGCTCCTCCTGCAGAACATTCTGTACGCGAGGGAAGAAAGCAGTTCGCTATAGAATGGGAACTCTTCTCTTCCCGTTGCGCCTGCGAGCGACTTCGTTATCAGGTATTCGTAGTAGTGTCCGTAGGAGCTCACGCTCGGAGCGCCGAGGTCGTCCGAATCGGCCATCTGAAGTGTTGTGAGTATGAATACGGGGTAGGACGGGACTATGTTCCTTCCGAGAACGGCGTCCATGGCGCCCGCGAGCCTGGCTTTCCGTGAAGCGGCCTTCACTACGTCGCCGTATTCCGGCGCGCCAAGGTCCGTCCACTTCGATATCATCTCTTGCCGGAGTGCGTGTCCGAGCTCCATAATCTCGTATACGGCAAACCCTTCGGGAACGCCATACACGGAAAAACCTTCCGGAAGCTCCGTAAATTCGGGTGGTGTTTCGGCGGTAAGGAATACGGCCCCGAAACATTCCGTCAGCTTTCCGAAGAAGACGCCTCTGTCCTGAGACCTTCCCATTATCCTGTCGGCGTTGTCGAGGAGGAGCGTCCTTTTCTCTTCCCGGTCGGCCTTGATCCACCCGAAGCTCTCTACTGTGTACTGCTTGGAGTATTTCGTGATGAAGTATTCATGCATCCTTTCGACCGGGGGTACGTCGAGGCTCTTGCCGTCTATATATAGCGTATAGATACCGGAATCAAGGAACCGTGAGGCAAGTATTTTCAGGAGCGAGGTCTTTCCGGAATCTTCGGGGCCGCAGATAAGCGTCCCCGTTCCATGTTGCACAGCGTCGGAAAGCCCTGCGGAGCTCTTTAACGATGACCCGCCCGCGTCTCCGGGATAAGTGGCTCCCGTTCCGGAACGAGGCGTCAATACCCTCAGATCGGGAAACACGTATATGTCGCGCAGATAGAGCTTTTCTTTTACGGGGTGTTTTATCTGGATTCCCGATTCGTCTATAAACTCGCTTATATTTTCGGTGAGCTCGATTCTTTGTGTCATGAAATCACTCGGTTTTTGTCGGTGTAAACCGGTATTCGAGAGCTAGTCCCCGGCCAGGTCCGTATTTGCTGGTCAAAAAAACGATTTAAAGTATACTGGGACGTAAAGATAAAGCGAAAGGGGCGTCCGCGTTTTTTCACGCTTGTTGACACGAAGAGGGAAATACCTCTAGAATAATCAAGCCCCATAAGGCTCTTGCCTTTAATGGTGACTGGTACTTCGCATGGACGAAAACACAACCAGAAACAGTATCACGGCCGCTCTTTTCGTCATGCTGTTTTTCTCCTACTGCTTTTTTTTGCAGCGCCCGTGGAACTGGAACTCCGTACCCCGCATCGCCCTTGCGATTTCCATAATCGAGGACGGGGCGTTCACGATCGATAAATTCAGGAGCGCCACGGGCGACATAGCTTTCTATAACGGGAGGTACTACACGGACAAGGCGCCCGGGATGACTTTCATGGCGCTCCCCGCTGCGGCGGCCGCGCGATTTTATCTTAAATCGAATAATAGCGACGTCGTGTGGGTGAACCCCGAGGGCGG
>JBIOKC010000140.1:0-5065 GCA_044451425.1 Thermodesulfobacteriota bacterium | reverse complement strand
TCCTTATTCTTAAATATTATGTAAAATAACACAGTCATTTTTAACAGTAAAATCTGGGGGGGAAAATATGAATTTAACCACGTGGCCTGATAAGGCTATAAAATTCTGCGAACTTATCGGGATAGACCATCCGATAATTCAGGCTCCCATGGCGGGGGGGCCGACCACGCCCGAGTTAGTCGCCGCCGTCTCAAACACCGGCGGACTTGGCTCGTTCCCGGGCGGATACCTATCGCCCGGGGAGATCGATTCAGAGATAAGCAAGATACGCTCGCTCACGGACAAACCGTTCGCTGTAAACCTCTTCGCTCCCGAGAAGATCAGGCGCAGGACTACTTCCGCTAAGGTGATGAAGAAGCTCGGAGAGATCGCGGAGGAGGTTGGCGCGCAATTGTCCGGCGTCGAAGAGTTTCCGGAATACACATTCGAGGACGGTCTCGGAGCGGTCCTCGACAACAACGTCCCCGTACTGAGCTTCACCTTCGGTATTCCCAGGCGGAAGAGCATAAAAGAGCTTCTGAGAAAGAAGATTGCGGTAATCGGGACAGCGACGTGCGTCGAAGAGGGGCTCGCGCTCGAAGAAGCCGGATGTACGGCCATAGTCGCACAGGGCAGCGAGGCAGGAGCGCACAGGGGGACGTTCGCATCGACAGGGGGCCTGCCGATGATAGGCGGTATATCGCTCGTGCCCCGGATGGCGGATAAAGTCGGCGTGCCTGTAATATGCTCAGGCGGAATAATGGATGGGAGGGGGATTATCGCCGCACTCGCGCTGGGTGCGTCTGGAGTCCAGATGGGGACCGCGTTCCTGAGCTGTACGGAAGCTGCCGTACCCGCGTCGTGGCTGGAGGCGATCCTGAATTCAAGTGATACGAGCACCGTCTTGACGAGGGTATATACGGGAAAATATGCGCGGGGGATTAGAAACCGCTTCTTCGACGAGATGATGAAGCTCGAAGATAAGGTCCCTGCATATCCTATTCAGAACTACCTCACGAGGCCGATCAGGTCAGCGGCCAGGGCGAAGGGCGACCCGGATTTCATGTCCCTCTGGGCGGGGCAGGGCTCGCCCATGTCACGGAGATGCACGGCGGGGGAGCTTATGAAGATGCTTGTCGCTGAGAGCCGCGAGGTGCTTGAGCGGATTCGCGCTAAATCGTGAATTGTTACAATTGCAACTAACGTCCTTCGGATCTTCAGCTTTTCTCTATATTACAGCCCCGAAAATTATTTTCTTTAGTGATTTATTGTCCGGCGAGTTATTCGTTGTACTATGAATTTTTTGTTGTATCGGGCGTACTCGTATGTTATAAAGGTTTTGTATTAACAAATCCGTGACGGGGGGCGAGAGCAGGATGCCCGCCTAGGGCCGAGTCTGGAGTCCGCTGAATAGAGAACGGTTCGGAGCTTCTCCGGGTTTATATGTCCGCCGAGAGCGGATAGTTTGGAATTATTTTAAAGAGATTGCCTGTTTTTTTAGTCCGTCGGGGAGTGGAAGGGCTCCGGCGGCGGACTTAATTCTCATATATCTATCTCGATACCGAGCTTAGGCGCTTCCTCGATAACTTTCTGAATATGCTCCTTTGACGGAGGAGTAGGAAGATTCGTATCGTCCTCGACCGTCTCTCCGGCCGAGTCGAAGAACTTCTCAAAGCCGGAAGGGTTGACGAACACGATCTGTCTTCCAATGGTATCGGAATTGTTTCTAAAAGAATGCTTTACGCCTCTCGGGAGGAATATAAAGTTTCCCGGTTTTTCAACGAATTCCCGGTTTTCCAGGAAGAACGAGAATTCCCCCTGTAGCACGTAGAAGGCTTCGTCCTCATTCCGGTGGATGTGGGGCGGCAGGCCGGGGTCATTAGGGGGCACAAGGGTTTCGAAGAGCGCGTATGCGCCTCCGATATCCTCTCCCATTGCGAGGTATTTGTAAATTGTTCCCACCACGGCTACCGACTTATGTTTCTTCATAGGATTCATTTGAGTTTTTCCTTCTCGCGGAAGGTCCGTCCGTAAATATATTCTCCTTCGACGTGGATTAGATTTATCACAGTTCAAGCGTCATCCAACACTGTTGTATGTTGAACTGGATACATGAGTCCGGCGCCGCCTTAGAACTGAAAATTGTTTGCCGCGGTCTCCCTTTAAAAATTTCGGGCCTCGGGTCTCAGAGAAACATCTCTATACCGAAGTTTGGCGCCTCCTGTACGAGTATCATGAGCTCCTGGTTCGTAGGAGGAAGCGGCATTTTTGAGTCATCCTCAACCGGTGTCCCGGTTGCGTCGTAAAACTTCTCGAAACCCGCGGGGCTCGCGATGACGAGCATCCTCCCTACCTTGTCGGAATCGCTCCTTAGCCAGTGCTTTAGACCACGGGGCATGAATACGAAGTCGCCGGTTTTTGCTTTAATTTCACTCTCTTCGAATGAAAAGGTGAACTGACCCTCCAATACATAGAACCCGATATCCTCGTTCCTGTCTATATGCGGGGGCGGGCCTATATCCATGGGCGGGAGGTTCGCTTCGTATAAAGCGTAGGCCCCCCGGTTTCTTCGCCTTTCGCGCAAAACTTGTAAAGATGTCCCCCGAGCGAAAGGGTTTTATATTTCATCGGCAAATCCATCAATTTATGTCCTCCTTACCGCGAGTAAGTTATGGATGAGCTTAACGATTATGAAAATTTCTTAATGTTTACTATATCTGATTCACCGCAGGTAGTGCGATAACTGCATGTAATAGCACAGTTTGTGCTGCGGTTACTGCACTGATGACGGTGACAAACCTGCCCATGCCTCGTGTGGGAGGACACGCGGATAAGGCTCAATTGTGTCCTTGTAATCCGGTGAGCAGCGTCCGTAAGGTAGATATGTCGAAACATCCTGCAGCCGTGCCTAGCCGAAAGAAATTTCTATATCGCGTTTCGAGGTAATATAAATCGCGTCGGATTATTCACGGCCGACCGATCTTGAGTTCCCATTATGTAGATCCGCTTCATTTATTCGGTCATAATAATGTGCTGCATGTTACTTCCGAGACTGCTTAAAAAACATCCGAGGGTTATTGTTTCTTACCGGAACAGCGGCTTCGGGGACAACCTTCTGGCCGCCGCCAGCGCCTGGCGCTATGCGAAGAATACGAACAGAGCCCTCGTCATTTGCTGGCGGTTTTCACGGTATCTTGCTGACAAGAGCGAGAATGCGTTCAGCCGCTTCTTCAAAGTTCCGGAAAGCATAGAGGGGGTTCCGGTAATCGCCGAACCCCGTATTGACAGTTTGTCGGCTCTTCTCATAATACGCCCTTACTATATTTACCCTGATCCGGATCCGCTTTCGATCCTTTATATGCTGTTAAGCAACTTACATTTACCTTTTGATTCCTTGTTAAGAAAGAGGGTTCTTCGGCGGCATGTACTTATAGACAGTCTCATAAATGATTCGGAGGACGTGAATGAAAGCATCATTATTACCCACGGCTGTTACGTTCCGAACGATAATTTGAAACCATTTTTCGATTCGCTCGAATTAAGACCGGAACTGCAACAAAAAGCGGATGAATTCGCCCATAGATATTTTCGGAATAAAAAGGTGATAGGTGTACACATAAGGTATTACAACGAAAGAATGCCTCGTTCTGACCATACTAGATACTGGCAGGACCAGGTGCAGGCTTTATGCTTGTGCTTGAATAAAATTAAAGAAGCAGAGGCAAAAGTTAATCATACTGGGTACGTTATTTTCCTGTCCACCGATTCTCGACTTGTTCGAGATTTCATAGCCGGTGCGGTCAAGAACGTTGTGATTTATGAAAAGCTGTTCGGTTCCGATATCTCTAAGGAGCTTCATCGCGAATTGCCTGTCGAAACCGCTGAAGCTACATTAATCGAGATGTTTTTACTGGCGAGGAGCGATATATTAGTGAGGTTTCCGCCGGGCTCATGGTTCTCTCATTATGCAAGCTTATATGCAAAAGAAATTATCGCATGAGACGTCATCGGGCCGACCGGTTAGCCGGATCATAAATAATTTCAGCTTTCCGTGGATTTTAATATACAATTTGAGTGCGGTAGTTCGGAGAGAATCGTGTGGTCGCCCGCTGTTCTCCTTTCATTTGATAATATAATACGCTTCTCAACGGGCGGTAATAGGTCATCGGTCTCCGCTGACGTATAATACATGCTCAATATCGAAAACTACGGCGAAGAATAATGAAGAAGGCTCTAATAACAGGAATCACGGGTCAGGACGGGTCGTATCTCGCGGAACTTCTGTTATCCAAAGGGTACGAGACCCACGGGCTCATAAGAAGGTCTAGCAGCTTCAATACGGAGAGGATAGACCATATATACGTCGATCCACACGATCCCAAGGCCAAGCTCTATCTCCATTACGGGGACTTGAGCGACTCCGGCAACCTGACGAACCTGATATACGACATCAGGCCCGAGGAGATTTATCACCTTGCCGCGCAAAGCCATGTAAGGGTGAGTTTCGACATGCCCGAGTACAGTAACGACATTACGGGTCTCGGCGCTGTAAGGATTCTCGAATCCGTAAGGAGGAGCGGCATCGAGTGCCGGACATACGTCGCGTCTAGCAGTGAGATGTTCGGCTCCTCACCCCCGCCTCAGAACGAATCGACGGAATTCAGGCCGAGGAGCCCTTACGCCTGCGGGAAGCTGCTCGCTCATTGGACGAGCGTTAACTACAGAGACGGGTACGGTCTTTACACGGTTAACGGTATCCTCTTTAACCACGAGTCTCCGAGGAGGGGTGAGACGTTCGTAACGAGAAAAATAACGAAGGCCGTATCGAATATACTTCTCGGTAAACAGGACTCTCTCTTTCTCGGGAATATGGAGCCTGAACGCGATTGGGGCTATGCGCCCGAATATGTGGAAATGATGTGGAAGATGCTTCAACATGAGGGCCCGCAGGATTTCGTCGTCGGCACCGGCGATACCCATTCCGTGAAAGAGTTCGTCGAGGAGGCTTTCTCGTACGCGGGACTCGATTGGAAGACGTACGTTAAAACGGATCCCGACTACTACAGGCCTACCGAGGTCTATAGTC
>JBIOKC010000139.1:0-5077 GCA_044451425.1 Thermodesulfobacteriota bacterium | reverse complement strand
TTTTAGCAAATTATGTGCTGTCGGATGATTTTTGCTTCTTTGTATCAAGACAAGGAAGGTCATTTTCTTTGCCTTTGCTTTGCCATTGCGGAGGCCACAAAGACAGGCGCGGCAATCTCACCTCTTGGATTAATTCCTCTCCCACTCCTGTGGGAGAGGGAGAGGATAGGGGAGAATAGATGAAGAAATAATATTAATTCAAATCATTCCCGGTGCTGCCGCCTCTCCTCACGTATGCAGAAGCCCGAGTACGACCATACCGAGCATCGGGGAGAACGACGCGTGCTTCATCATCATGTGACACAGACGCGGACGGAAGAGCACCTTCCTCAGCATCTCCACGGTGAGAAAGCGCGTCCTGTTCATGCTCCTCTTAAGATCATACGTTCTCAGCGCCTTTCCGATTTCGAGGTTCTCCCCGATATGCCTCCCGCTCTGCAAAGCGAGACTGATGCCCAGCCCCGTGAACGGGTCGATTATCCCCGACGCATCGCCGATATTCCACACTCCTGGAAACGAGTCCCGTTTTCTTACAAAAATGTTCCCCATCGCCTCCCACTTTTCAATGGGCTCCGCTTCCGATAACTTTTCACGAATGGGATGGTTCGAATAGAGCACCCCCTTCAATATGTCGAGCGGGTGTCCGTTCATAAGCGACGCCTGGTCCTTCCTTATCTGAAACGCCAGATTGACTATCCTGTCCTCGATGTTGACGAGCCCTCCGTATCCGCCGTCGTAAAAAAAGAGCTCCGCCGCGTCTCCGCAGGAAATGCCCCGGAGGTGTATTTTAAAGGCGTAGAGAAATTCCCTGCACTTTTTATCCTTGTGTCCGACCCCCTTGAGTCCCGAGGCGTTTATCACGGCCTTCGAGCGGAACGTCTCTCTCTTCCCCGTTTCGTAATATGAACCCTCCACAAGGAAGCGATCCGTGCCGCGTTCCCTGCCTACGTTATCGACTCTAAACCCCTCGATCCCGAGAGCCCCTTCGCCGCGTATCTCTCCGAAGAGTATGGTGTCAAGCCGCTCCCTGCTCATCGCGATTCCGTATTCATCCCTGGGAAACCGGATTTCTGTCCTCGCCCCACCAGATGAATAGAAGACAACCTTTCCGACCTTATTCGCTCCGGCCTTCTCCAACTTATCGAGCAAACCCAGATGTCTTAACTCCTTCACTCCGAGCGGAGCCACCATCTCCCCGCACACCTTGCTCCTCGGCATAAACCTCTTCTCCAGCACGGCCACGTCGAAACCGCGTCTCCTGAATGAAATCGCGCTCGCCGAGCCTCCCGGCCCGGCCCCGATAACGATCACGTCGCTTTCCATATATAACCTTGTCTTGTATTTTTTGCGGCTGCCAGCTTCCGAATTCCGAATTTGATTACTGTACAGGAGCGCCCTTCTTCATTCCCTCATACAGATCGAATTTTATATCGACTATATCGTTCACCCTGATGAACGCCATAAGCGGTTTGGGCTCGACTCCGTAATCCGTCATGTTGAGATTGTCGTATTCCCCGGTCACGTGCAGAAATCCGTCCTTTATGTCCGTATTCGCCGTAACCACTATGGTTTTCGTCATGTTATGAATTTTGAGGTCCCCCTTGAGGAGATAACCCCTTTTCGAGGGGTCTGACGTATCCGCCTTCTCGGGCATTATCTGCGTCATTTTAAAAGTAATATCCGGGTATTTATCGGATTCGAGATTCTGATGAATGTTCTTCGAAAGGTCGCTTTTCTCCAAGCCGAGTGCGATGCCCTTGAGCGAATTCACCAGCACGGTTATCGTCGTCACCGTCGTCGTCCGCGGATCGCTGAAGTTCACCCTCGTAAAGCCTGACGGCTCGTGCGATATGCCTTCGAAGTGGTGCATGAGCGAAGTCCCGATAAATTCGACCGTGCTCTTGCCACTGATGACTTCGAATTCCATCACCTCACCGCTACCGAATATATCAGGGGTGAGGCTGCCCTTAAGCGCGGTGGCCGTCTCGTCCTGTGCCGAGAACGCGGCGCGCGGGAAAAAAGAAACTATTAAAGCTGCCGACAATATAACGGTTGCGAATGATTTTCTTCTCATGATACCCTCTCAGTTCAGATTCTGTTTCATTTTGCGAATGCTGAAGCGGTTCCTGCTTCAGATCCTCATCGCGCGCCTGGCCATAAGGAGCGCTTCAGACCAGAACGAGGTCTTCGTATGGACTGTCTCGAGCACGTCTTTGATGCCCGCGACGAATTCCTCGATCTCCCCTTCCGTTACGACAAGCGGCGGCGCTACCTTCAGCACCATGTGGTTATTTCCGCATATCTGCGTGAGTATGTTTTTTTCCCTGAAAAGACGCATTACGACGATCATGCCGAACATCCCCGGGTGTATCTTCCTGAACGCCTCGTACGGTATTTTGAGCCTTAGGCGCTTGGGCTCGGCGAACTCTATCCCGTTCAGCAGCCCGATGCCGTTTATGCCGCGCACCATCTCGTAATCCCACAAGGCCTGTTCGAGCTTCTTCCTCAGATACTCCCCAAGCACGAGCGCCCGTCCGCCGAGTCTCTCTTCCTGCATGACGTCGAGCGTCGCGAGCCCGGCGCGCATGGCAAGGTTGTTCTCGCCGAACGTGGAACAGTGCACGAATGCACGCGATACGGAGCTGAAGACCGACCGGTTGATCTCGTTCGACATGAGGACGGCGCCGCACGGAACGAAGCCACCGCTCAGTGCCTTGGCCAGCACTACCATATCCGGATCGAGCCCCCAGTGGTGCGCCGCCAGGAAAGGTCCCGTCCTGTAAATACCGGTCTGCACTTCGTCGAGCACGAATAGCGTACCGTATTTCCTGCAGAGCATTTCGGCTCCCTTCAGATAACCGTCCGGGGGAACGCGTATGCCGGCCTCCGACTGGACGGGCTCTACGATAAACGCCGCAAAGCGCTTACTCTTGAGTTTCTCTTCGAGCACATCGAGGTCGAGGAACGGCACGCCCTCGGTGTAGGGCAGGAGCGGCCCGAAGCCTTTCCTCCAGTATGCGCCGTCCATCAGCGAGAGTGCGCCGCAGGTAAGCCCGTGGAAAGCCCCCTCACAGTAGAGGATCCCCGGTCTGTTCGTATAGGAGCGGGAAAACTTTATTACGGTCTCCACTCCCTCGCTCCCTGAGTTCGTGAAGAAAACTTTGTTGAGACGTCCGCCCGCGAGCGTGCACAGGCGAGAGGCAAGCTCCGCCGGGAGCTCCGGCACGTGGCTCTGGAGCATGGTCGCCCCTCCCTTCCGCAGCTCGTTCGTGAGCTCCTCTACGATGCGGGGATGGTTGTGCCCCGCGTTGTAGACGCAGTAGCCCGAGAGGAAGTCGAGTATCCTCCTCTTGTCTCTCGTCAGGAGCTCCGTCCCCCTGCAGGAGTCGTAGCTCACGTTCATTCCGAGGGTGTTAAAAAGCTTCACCCACTGCGGGTTCACGTGTCGTGAGTAAAGCGCGTCCGCATTTTCGCCGAAGGACCCCACGTCATAGCCCTCCCGTTCTAAGTTAAGACCTGCGCTCTCGATACCCATGATTGGCTCTCCTTTTCGATTATTTCCATTGCGTGAGTATGGTGTCCAATCCGAACCCAGGCCCCACAGCTCCCACCACCTGATAAGAGCAGCTCCTGTTCGTTTCGTTCCGCATAAAAGATTCGATGATAAACAATATCGTCGCCGACGACAGGTTCCCGTAGTCTCTAAGCACTCCCGCGCTTTCACTAAGCTTCGCGCCGTCTATCCCCAATCCCATTTCGATGGATTTCAGGATGCGGGACCCGCCCGGATGGAACAACCATGTCTCGATGTCGCCGACACCCAAACCCGCGGCCCCGAGCACCGACTCCATCTGCGAAGCTATGTTATTTTCGATGAACTTCGAGATACGGGGTGACAGGAATATGTGAAAGCCCGTCCTCTCGACGTCGTATCCCATGAATTCGATTGTTCCCGGAAAAAATCTGTTCTCCGTTTTCAGGATGTGAAGCCCGCTCTTGGCTTTGCGCCCCGTGACGATCGCGGCAGCGGCCCCGTCGCCGAATATAGCGGTTGAAATTATGTGATCCGCGCTCCGGTCGGTAGGCTGCATACTGAGCGTGCAGAGCTCAAGCGTGAGTATCAGGACGTTCGCGTCCGGATACGCGCGTATGTAGTCGCCCGCCATTATGAGTGAGCTCACTCCCGCTGCGCATCCGAGCTCCGTTACCGGCAGACGCCTCACGTTGTTCTTGAACGGAAAGCGGTTCATCAGGTACGCGTCGAGCGCCGGTATCATGAATCCAGTGCACGAGACCGTGATGAACAGGTCGATTTCGTAAGACTTGATCCCCGTTTTCTCGAATACGCTCTTAAGAACCTTTTCGCCCAGAATCCGTGCGAACTTGCTGTAAAGTGCGTTCCTCTCCGGGAAGTCTTTTTCCCTCAACATCTCCTCTACCGGTGTGACGCTGTACCGCTTCTCAACGCCCGCGTTCTGAAAAACCTGGACAGTTCTCGCGACTGAAAGCTCGGACTCTCCGCCCGCGGATAACCACTTCTTTGCCGCTTCTATCGCGAAGTCTTGCCCGAAGCTGTAAGATGGCACGACTGTAGATATGCCCGCAATTCTCGGTTGTACAGGCGAAGTATTCATAGAGATGTCCCTCGGATTATGACTCGTGATTTTGCCACCGTTGTATGGAATTTCGTTCCGAAAGACTGATATAGGTGTGTAATTTTTCTACCTCTACTTAAGCTCGTAACTTAAGATTTGCTAACAATATAAAGTACATTGCTTAACATGTCCAGAAGTAATTTCTAGTACAGAGGTAAACGGGCGGCAGGCAAAAATTCGGAAGAGAAATTTTCTGAATAATACCGCTCCGGTAAAGACGCGTAGCCGTCTGTAGTCATTGTGATATTCCTGCTTTGGGAATGGTTTTCTTGAATTAGTGAGGCCTGTGGGGCTGTGTTAAATCTGTATGTAAGAAAAAGTTTCATAATTAAGCGCTTAATTACAATTTAGCACATAAAATTCCGGATACAACAAAAATTTTCATTTGGGAGTCATTTACATTTAAGAGGCCGATCACCAGT
>JBIOKC010000138.1:0-5133 GCA_044451425.1 Thermodesulfobacteriota bacterium | reverse complement strand
TAATATTGGTTGTTCCGTTATTACCCTCCGACCATCCGAACTCAGCAGCAACCAACTTCAACGGCCAGCCCGGATAAACTTCCGCCCTGGCAGCACCAATGATGTTGGCACCAGTTATATCTAATTTTTGGCTAGTATTAGGTAAAGAGATATCACCCCAAGCTCCCTGCATCTCAGCTGCTACTCTAAACAGGTTCGTCTTATAGTCGAGCATAAAGGAGTAAAGAGTGAGACGCTGGAGATCTATACCGCTTACATGAGTAGGAGTCGAACTCGGCGGAACCACAGGGGGTATTGGGACACCGTTTGGGCCAAATGCTTGAGCTCCACTTACTGGAAGAGTCCCTAAGATGTTGTTTTGATGGATGTACGGGAATACATAACCGCCCAACGTAAAATTACCACCCGCAATATTCGCGTTGTTAAAAATAAGAGCCACAGCAGCTATATCATAGCCATTGCCCTGCCCGGTCACTACACTATTACCTCCTGTGAATATATCAGAAACCAACACGAAGGTAATATTTGAGGTACCAGCGGCGAATGACTTAAGATATAGGAACCTGTCGACTAGGAAACCGAGATCGGAATAAGGATCCCAACCGCCGTTCGCCAGAATTCCGAGACCCCAGTCAAAAGGCTGTTTTCCAATTCTTAAAAACCCCAGGTTATGCGGCATAACTATGTCTGCGTGCAGCATCCTGACATTAAAGAATCCGGGGTTATCTATAGCTCTAGGACCGGTCAGTATTGCGCCTCTGAACCTGTTGCTGAAAGATAAACTCGAATTAACAACAGTGTCGCCTCCTCCTAAAAACCCTGTTGTCGCTCCTCCCCAAATATTGTTGTCAAACACGTCCACCTGCGCCCTGATCGTAACCGCGTCGCTGAGCACTAACTGTGGGGTTAAACGCAGAGTAGTATCCATAAAAAAGATATTGCCGTCGTTGTTGGAAAAACCAAAAACTATTTTAGAGTTATTAAATGATAAGTCCTGCAAGTGAAGACTATCTGAAGACGATATATAAGCTCCAGAATCATAAGGCGCGAGTAACCACCTCTGCGATCGCCGGGAAGCTCACCGTATCGGACGCTACGGTTACCTCAATGATCAAGAAGCTCGCCAGAGAAAAATATCTTATGCACGTCTCTTACCACGGTGTGGTTCTCACGGACAAAGGCGAGAAAATTGCGATCGGGGTGATTCGCAAGCACCGTCTCGTTGAGCTATTTTTAAAAGAGGTACTCGGCCTTGAATGGGATAAGGTTCACGCAGAAGCCGAGAGGCTCGAGCATGTCATTTCGGACGAAATCATTGAAAGGATAGACCAACTTCTCGGGTACCCGAAAATTGACCCTCATGGCGACCCGATCCCCACAGAAGAGGGGGAGATAGATAATGTCGGGAGAGACAGGTGCCTAGCTGATGCGGAAGCCGGAGAGACCGTGGTAATCAGCCGGGTAAACGACGATGATCCGATCAAACTTCACTTTATGGCCGAGATGGGTTTATATCCCGAGGTAAAGCTGCTTGTTACGGATAAACCCCCTTTCGAAGGCGACCTGTCGATCAAAGTAGGGTCGTCGTTTCACCGTCTCCCTAGAATTGTAGCCAGAAGCATTTACGTTGCTCAATCAGGAAAATCATGGCAGGGGGATAAGGAGATAATTTAGTGACGAGGCTCCATTCATCATCCGATAACCGGCACTCCCTCGCGGAAGTATATGAAACTGTGCATGTACCCGAGCTCGGAACATGGTGGCGGCGCTGGCTGATATTCAGCGGACCGGCACTCCTGGTCTCGATCGGATATATGGACCCCGGCAACTGGGCTACCGATCTCGCAGGCGGAAGCCGCTACAACTATCAGCTCATATGGGTCCTGCTGATGTCAAACTTAATAGCGATACTTCTCCAGAGCCTGTGCGCGCGCCTCGGAATTGTCGCCCGCCGCGATCTGGCTCAGGTAAACCGCGAAGAATACCCCTCGCTCGTTAATATCCCGCTCTACCTCCTAGCCGAGATCGCAATCATCGCATGCGACCTGGCTGAGGTCCTGGGCTCCGCGATTGCGCTCAATCTGCTCTTCGGATTGCCGGTTCTATACGGTGTGCTGATCACCGCTATCGACGTGCTCGTGCTCCTGATGCTGTCCCGGTTCGGAATACGCAAGCTCGAGGCCCTGATCCTATCCTTGGTAACGACTATTAGCGTATGTCTACTTATAGAGATAGTGCTCGCGAAACCCGAGTGGGGAGGTATTGTACGCGGGTTCGCTCCTTCCCTGCCAAATAAGGACGCTCTTTATATCGCCATAGGTATTCTGGGTGCGACGGTTATGCCGCACAACCTGTATCTGCATTCCTCTCTGGTACAGTCGCGCCGGATCGGTGATGACCGTAAGAGTATAAAACAGGCGATCCGCTGGAACACGATAGATTCCGCCTTCGCCCTCAACATCGCCTTCTTCGTGAACGCCGCTATTCTAGTTATGGCGGCGGCTATCTTCTATAAGAGCGGTCATTATGAAGTTGCGGAGATACAGGACGCACACCGTCTCCTGGAGCCCCTGCTCGGAGCGTCGATTGCTTCTATCGCTTTCGCTGTCGCCCTGCTTGCTTCCGGACAAAGCTCCACGATTACAGGAACGTTTGCCGGTCAGGTGGTTATGGAAGGGTACTTAAACCTCCGAATTCGTCCCTGGCTCAGGCGCTTAATCACACGGTTTCTGGCGGTCATTCCCGCAGCTCTTACAGTACTCTATTTCGGAGAAGATTCCACGGGCTCGCTGCTGGTGCTAAGTCAGGTGCTTCTCTCATTACAGCTTCCTTTCGCTATAATCCCGCTCATACATTTTGTGTCCAATAAGCGCCGCATGGGAGAGTTCGTTTCACCGCGCTGGCTCACGTTTCTAGCCTGGATTGCGGCTGCAGTTATTGTCATCCTCAATGTGAAACTGGTCATGGACGTAATTCAAGGCTGGCTTACAGGCTCGGGAAGCCGTGCATGGATCTTTGAATTCACGGTGCTGCCCGTGAGCATAGCCGTAGGAATTCTTCTTATATATATAACTCTCCGCCCCTGGATACAAAAGATCAAAATGCCGTGGGTCGGAATGCATGGTCCGGCTGCAGTTCCCGATACCGAGCTCCCGAAAATTCGGCCTTACAGGCGCGTGGGCGTTGCTATCGATTTCTCTAGCGGGAGTTTGAGACTCCTCGCAGAAGCGCAGCGCATGGCTCAAAGCAGTGGTGCTAAGGTATTCCTGCTGCATGTGGTGGAAAGCCCGGCAGCTCTCGTCATGGGGCAGGAGGCCGCGGACCAGGAGACATTGAGCGACGAGCTGCGGCTCGAACTGCTCGCTCTGAAACTGCGAGACGCGGGGTTCGACGCGGAATGGCGGTTAGGAACCGGAAACCCGGCTTCGGAACTGGCGCGGATTATCAACGACATCGATATCGATCTGGTTATCCTTGGCGGTCATGGCCACTCGGGGATTTCAGACATTATTCACGGCACCACAGTGGACAGTCTCCGCCATCAAATAAGCGCAAGCATACTCGTTGTTCCGCTGAAGTCTTGACTTACAGGCAATGCATAAAGACGCAGCTCTCGTCCGTAGTTCCCGGTATTGGAAAGATGAAATCGACATATAATCGTTCCGAACACTCGGAGATTCGAAGACGTATCGATAGAACTTATACGCTATTCACAACATCGGGCTTTAAAAATTCAAAAACGCGAGCTTTGAATTTGTCGATTTTGAAGGGTTTGGTTATAAATTCATTCCCCGTCTCATTGAGGAAGTTGATGGTTTCACTGCTGGGGTCGCCCGTTATGAAAATAACTTTCTTCGCAAGGCCGGGATTCAGCGCCTTAATCTCTTCATAGAACGCGATCCCGTTCATTTTAGGCATTTTTATATCGCACACTATCAGCTCGTACTCATTTGACGCGATTTTCTCGAGCGCGTCTTCCCCGTTTCGGGCACTGTCTATTGTTATGTTCACATCTTCGAGGACGCCCTTTATAAGATCGATTACAATCTCTTCGTCCTCGACAATCATTAGTCTCTTGTTCTTATTCCTCCTGTGAGCATCCGTCAATTTTTCTATGTTACCACCATGCTGATTTTCCACGTGCGCGAGCACAGGCAGCTCGATAATGAATGTCGCTCCGTCTCCCTCACGGCTTACAGTGCGTATCTCCCCTCCATGCTCACGGATGATTCCATAAGCGACTGCGAGACCGAGCCCTATGCCCTTGCCCGGCTCTTTTGTCGTGAAAAAAGGATCGAACACTTTCCCCCACAGGTCTTTAGCGATCCCCGGTCCGTCGTCTTTAAATGATATTTCGATAGCACCGTCGCTATTGAGTCTCGTCCCCACTCTCAATCGTCCCCCGCCACCGTTTCCGATGATTGCCTGCTCGGCATTGATTATGATATTGGTAAACACCTGCTGTATCTGGACGGAATCGACCATAGTTTTCGGAATCCCTCTGTCGAGGTCTTGCATAACCTCTATGTTCTCGTGCTTCAGCTGGTATCCCATGAATTCGAGGGACTGCTCCACGAGGCTATTGATATCCTCATAAGTTCTCCGTGGTGTGGCTTTCCTCGAGAATGAAAGCAGCTTCTCGATAATCTCCGCAACTCTCTGTGCCGAACTATTGATGATCTCGAGCAGCTTCTTTTGATTCTCGTTGAGCTCGGGCTGCATTAGGAGCCTCTGAGAATAACCGATGATCGGAGTGAGCGGATTGTTGATCTCGTGCGCGATGCTTGAGACGAGCTGACCCAGAGAGGCAAGCTTCTCCGACTGAACCAGTTTTTCCTGAGCGGACTTTATCTCTTCGAGCATCTTCGCTTTCGCTATGGCAATTGCGATCTGATCGCCCATTGCCGAAAGCCGGCGCATTTCGTTCTCGCTGAACCTGCGCTCCTTATAGCTTAGAAACCAAATCACGCCTATTACATCGTTCCCCATAAATATAGGTATGCCCAGCAGGCTGTGGTGTCCGAGGTCCCTCCCCGCCTGACCGACATCCTCGTCCTTCTGGGCGTCTTCTATGTTTATTATCGACCCGCTGTTGATTACCTTCCATGTCAAACCCTTTGGATAGTGCACTCT
>JBIOKC010000137.1:0-5167 GCA_044451425.1 Thermodesulfobacteriota bacterium | reverse complement strand
GGGCAGGGTTGGGAAGGGCTTTAGCTGGTGCTGAGAAGGAACGGGGAATCCGAATATGTGAGCCGCGGCCGGAAGCCGCTCCTACAAATTATTAGGGTGCGAATCGGAAATAGTTCAAACCGGGCGCAGGAGCGCGCGGGCGGGGGCGCCTTCGCAGTTCTCGATCTTTATGGGGAGACAGATGAGCTCGTAATCGCCCGGCTCGACTTGCGAGAGGTCGATCCCCTCTATGACCCATATTCTGGCGTTCAGGATTATGTGATGGACCTCGACGACATTCCCCTCATACCCTCCTATCGACAGGTAATCGACCCCTACGGTCTGTACATGACGATCGACGAGGTACTTTGCTGTCTCGGTCGTCAGGTGGACGAATTTTTCATTGAAAGGTTTTTTGTCCCACTTCCTTTTCGAATTCCTGGTCTTAAATAGTATGCGCTCCCCCTTCCTTATACGGTGGGGACGCACCTCATCGAGCTTTATGAATTCCTTATGCTCTATTTCGATTACGCGTGCGTTGCCTACGACTGCGGAAAGAGGCATTTTGTCTATGCCGTTCTTGAGTTTTGTGAAATGAGACGGGGCGTCAAGGTGTGTTGCAGTATGCACCGTCATCGAAACTGCCGATACGTTGCAATCGTCTCCTTTCTCGATATCCTGGAGGCGGAATATCCTCACGGGAGGATCGCCCGGCCACACCACCATGCCGTCGGAGATTGGCACTGATATATCTATCCAGTCGTCCGGGCCGAATTCGTCGCTTTTCTTTTTACTGTTGAGCGGTTTGGGGGAACGCATATGCATCGCTCCGTAAGCTTAAACAATTTTTCTGTAAAGGACAAACGGAATGGCGCTTTCCCCTTTAAATACCCAGTTTCTTTATGATTCGGGATGCGATTTCTTCGACGGATAGTCCCTCGGTATCTACGGTCAGATCGGCCTTTTCATAGAAGGGGGTACGCTTTTCGAGGAGCTCTCTCGAAGCTTCGAGCGGGTTATCGACCTTGAGAAGGGGTCTGGTTTTGCTATGTCTGATGCGGTCCCAGATAACGTCGAAAGGCGCTCTCAGGTAAACGGTGACGCCGCCTTTTTTCATGGCGTCCCAGTTTCTGTCTCTCATCATGGCTCCGCCCCCGGTTGCGATCACCTGCTTTATTTTCCCCGACAGGGATTCGAGCGTCTCCGATTCGAGCTCCCTGAAATGGTTTTCTCCGAGCGCCGAAAAAATCTCCGAGACGGCTTTTCCCGCTTTCGTCTCAATAACTTTGTCGGAATCGCAATACCTGTATCCGAGTCTCGCGGCCAGTATCCTGCCTACGGTAGTCTTGCCCGCTCCCATGAAGCCGACGAGAAAGATGTTATTCAAGTTCCTGTGTTCAGGACTCATCCGAATCTTGATAAACCGTGTCTTTGCCTCTGGCGCCGGTGATGAACTTTTCAACGTACTTGCCGATAATATCGCATTCTATATTCACCCGGCTTCCTTTTTTGAGTGTGCCGAAGGTGGTCTCCGCGAGCGTGTAGGGGATTATGTTTACCGAGAATTCCTCTCCAGCGACCGAGTTTACAGTAAGGCTCACGCCGTCTATAGCGACGGAGCCTTTTTCCACGATATACCTCGACAGCTTATCGGGAACTATGAACCTGAACTCGACGGACTTCCCCCTCTTCTTTCTCGACCCGACTCTTCCGACTCCGTCGACGTGCCCATTCACTATATGCCCGCCCATCCTGTCCCCGGCTCTCAGCGAGCGCTCGAGGTTTACCCTGCTCCCTACCCTTAGCCTGCCGAGGTTGGTTCTAGAAAGTGTCTCGCGGGAGGCGTCCGTAGTGAACATGCCTCTGCCGATTGAAGTTACGGTGAGGCACGCGCCGTTCACGGATATGCTGTCGCCTGGCCTGACTTCACCCAGATCGATCCTGTTTACGGCGATCGACAGCGCGGATTCTTTCGAGCAGCGCTTTATCTCCGTTACCGTGCCCGTGTCATCTACTGTCCCCGTGAACATGGCTATTTGCCCCGTCCGAGTATGAATGTGTCAAAAAGTATGAGTATAACGCCGACAGTGATGGCGGAGTCCGAGAGGTTGAAAGGAGGCCAGTGAAGCGCCGGGTTCCCGAACCAGTGGAAGTCGATTAAATCGGTGACGTATCGGAGCCTGAACCTGTCTATCGAATTGCCTATGGCGCCGCCCAATATCAAGGACAGCGCAAAGACGAGAAACCCGTCGTTTCTCCCCGTCTTCGAAAGGAAGTAGATTATTACAATCACGGCGGTGATGAGGACTACAACGAATAGCAGGAGTCTCAGGGCCTCGGGCAGCTCGCGGAATATGCCGAACGCGGCCCCCGTGTTCCTGATATTAGTGACATCGAGGAAAGGAAGAAGGCTCACTTTCCCGTAGAGCGGTATGTACTTGACGACGAGCCACTTAGATATCTGATCGATTATAACTACTACTGCGGCGACGATGACCGGGGTTCTGTATCTGTCCATTTCAGGAGTTAAGATTATATAGGATTAAACGATTACTTCAAATGGCTCGTCCGAGCCCACTCTATCCTCTTAAGGAAGTCGAGCGCGTAATCCTTTTTTTCACCGTCGCTGTCTGATGCCAGGCGTGTGAATGCCTCCGCGGCCTCGTCGTACTTCCCGTAGGTGAAGAGTGATATGCCGAGAATTCTCAGATTCTCGTCCGTGAGCTCGCCTGACGGCAGTCCCAGGTACTCGGCCATCGACAGATAAGGGACCGCCCTCTCGTACTCCCCCGTGTTGAAGAGCAGTCTGCCCATGAGATAGTATGGCGGGGCGTAATCGGGCGAGTTCAATATCGACTCCGATAGAGAGGCTGCCTGAAGGGCCCTGTCTCGCGTTGAGAAGAACTCGCGTACGTTCTGTCCCCGAGAGTCGTCCTCCTCGATTGCCGACAACTTTATGTCTATCTCCCTCTTGAGGTCATCCGGCAGTGGAGTCCCGCGGACCGACCGGAAGATGCCCTCGGCCTCTTTCGCGTTTCCTGACTGCCAGAGGGCGTTGCCCTTAAGGTTATCGAGTATCGCCCGGTTGACCTCCGGGAGCGATTGTCCGGAGTCCGCTACACGGATCGCTTCTTCGTAGTCCTTCCGATAGTAGTTCGAGTACGCAAGCCCGTTCAATACCACGGGGTCGTTACCGTCATATGTCATTGCGTCGCTGAAATATTCCCGCGCCCTGTAAAAATCATCATCGCCGTAGTATTTATAAGCTACGTTCTTTAGCTCGCCTACCTTCCTCGGGCACACAGCCGTAAAGATGCCCGGGGCGCCGAACCTCGCTTTGGCCAAAGCATAGGCCTCTACAGGAGTATCCACGCCTTCGAGGAACTTTTTCCAATCTGCGGCTAGCTCGGGAAGGCCCTTGCCGTAGACGGAGAAATCGCCCGTCCTGTATACGGTTTTGAATTTTTCTATCCCGTACGTGTCTATCAGGTATCTCGAGAACGAGCCCATGAGCGTATAGCTTAAGCCCGCCGGAGCGTACCAGAACCCGAAACCGGTGATGTCCTCTATATTTGGGGCCAAGCCGTCATGGATCAAGGCCTTCGACCACTGGTGGGGGTTGTAGGGGTCTTCGCTCCAGTCGGCCGCTACGGCGAGCCCTTCGAGGAGTCCGACCTTGGGAGTCATGCGGAGGATCTTGGTCCCGAAGTCGCCTGCCATTACGTGGGTAAGCTCGTGTTTTAGAATCGGCTGGGGAAAGGTGTCGTAAACGAGGTGAATCTCTTTGTGTATCGGGTTCGCGACAGTCGTCTCGCCTGCTCCAACGACCCGCTTTCGTGTATCCGTATCGGGGTAGATGTAAGAGCGGATCTTGCCGCGGGAATCCGTGTTGAGGAATTTGCTCAGCTCGGCATATCTCCATTCGTGGTCTCCGGCTATGAGTGCTATATTCTTCGCTTCGGGCGAAGCCGGGTCGTAATAAATAGTGAAATGCTCCGTCTCGACGGACGCCGGGAGAATTTTGCCGGTTATGTATTCGCGGCTGTAGTTTATTTCGAGCTCCCGCTCGTGAGAGTACGCGACGATGAGAGAGATTCCCACAACTAACAGTTTTAGGAAGTCCCAGGCTCCGACTCGCCTGTAGCCGAACCCGTTCACGAGAGCGAGAAGGATCAGGAAAAGCAGTCCCCAGAGGACTATGATCCCTCTATACGCGACGAGGGTGAGCGTGACGGGGATCGCCTCGTCGTATATGGGGCCGGGGAAGAACCCGAAAAGCGGGTTATAGACGAAGAGCGAAGTGTCGCTGTAGAGCGTGTATAGGGAATATGCGATTATCCCGATCAGTATGAGCGCTCCTGTGAGGAATCCCCTTCTCTTCAGAACGAACCCCGAAAGGAGCCCGATGGAGGCGGAGAAGAACACGCTTACGACAGTAATGAGGAGAAAGAATACGGATCCTTCTCTTATAAAGCAGTCCCCCTTAAAAAGCGAGCTCAAGAGCCCGATAAGGTAAACGACGCCGAGGAATAAAAGGTTTATGATGAAGATGGAAGACACCCTGTCCGAGAGCCTCTTTCCCGTCGAATAGTTTTTATGGTCTGTCCCGACGAGCTCGGCCGATATGAATACGGAAATAAACGACAGTACGAGACCCATGACAGCCGAGTACTCGAAGCCGAGCGCGCCGACGAGGGGAATGAAAGTAAGAATTACCGAGACGATTATGACGAGAACGAGCGGGATTATAACGGTTGTGGACAGCAGCATTCGGTCAAAATCCATTTTTCTTTCTTCGGGCTCTCTTTAAGGAATTTTATTGCGGCTGACCATATTTTACATCAGGTTCGGGGGCAGTGGGATTTTGCAATCCCGGTGAGGTCTCCGGGCTTGTTGTCCCGAGCGGTCGCCGCAGGAACGAAATTGAGCCGACTCCGGCGTGATCCGGTCACTTGAACCATCCGGTACGGTAGAAGTAATAGACCATTCCGAGAGCGACCAGCAACATGATCGCCATTATTGCGTGGTAGGCGAAGCTCCCATGGAGAATCGGCATATATTCGAAGTTCATCCCGTATATGCCGGCGATCAGGTTAAGCGGGAGGAATATAGCCGCAACTACGGTCAGCACCTTCAGTCTGTTATTCGTCTTCTCCTGAAGGATCAGCTCGTAGTGCTTATGAATGTC